>JALYYT010000385.1 GCA_030946285.1 Gemmatimonadota bacterium | reverse complement strand
CCAATCTCGAGGTACGCGGAACTTGGTGACTCCACCGCGGTGCCGGCCTGCGCGGCCAGCGGGATCGAGGCGACACCCAGCAACACCGCCACCATGACCAATCTTCGCGCGAGGCCGACCGCGCTCGGCGGCAAGGTACGATCAGGCAGGGCGCGGCAGCGTCTCCGACGCCTCCACGGGACGCAACAACACGTCGATAGCCAGCCACACGACGCGAGAGATCGGAAACAGGACGATCATCACTCCAAGCAGCACCACCGGAATGGCGTACTGGAAGAATGTCCAGGGTACGTTCGGATACGTAATCCAGATGGCCGCGCCGATCACCAGCACGGCCATCGTTTCGCCGATCATGAGCCCGAAGAACATCGCGCCGGAGAAGTAGTCGTCGTCGCTCCGGCAGTAGCGAAAAGTGCAGCTCGTGCAACGATCGTGTATCTCGTTGAAGCCCTTCAGCACGTGTCCCTTTCCACAGTTGGGACACCGCAGGCGCATTGCGCGCGACGCCAGCAGCAGCGCTCTCGACGCCGATGGCATGTCGAGGGCGGATTCAGTGGTGCGATCGCCCTTGGGCTTCAGCGTGGTCATCCCCCTAATCTAACAGCGGTCCTTTTCGTCTTGCGCGCACCGCTTACGTCTCGCCGCGAGGTGTCAGCCTTTCACTCGGCACGAAGCCGCATCAGTCCCTCCTGCGCGACGGATGCGACGAGCTCGCCAGACCTCGCATGGATCGTCCCGCGCACGAATCCTCTCGCGCCGCTCGTGACGGGACTGTCCGTCGAATAGAGAAGCCACTCGTCGGCACGAAAGGGGCGATGCATCCACACCGAATGATCCAGTGACGCCAACTGAAGCCCCTGCGCGCGGTACGCGATGCCGTGTGGCTGCAGCGCCGTCACCAGCAGCCCGTGATCGGATGCGTACGCCAGCACAGCCTGGTGTACGCCGAGGTCGTCCGGCAGCGGCCCGATCGCGCGAAACCATGCGCGCCGCACCGGTTCGCGCCGCTCCGTGCTGAGTGGGTCGATCGGATCGATCGGCCGGATGTCGATGGGCCGGTCCTGCGTCACGATCGACCGAAGCGGCTCGGGAATGCGATCGGCCATGCCGCGAATGAGTTCGAGCTCGGTCGTGAGGCCCTCGGGCCCTGGCACATCGGGAATGGACGCCTGATACTCCGGTCCCTCCTCGTCGATATGAAACGAGGCGGACATGTTGAAGATCGCGCGCCCGTGCTGGATGGCCGTCACTCGCCGCGTCGTGAAGCTGGATCCGTCGCGCAGCCGATCGACGAAATAGACGATTGGCGCGGCAAGGTCGCCCGGGAGGATGAAGTAGCCGTGTGCCGAGTGCGCTTCGCGGTTCTCGTCGACGGTGCGTCGCGCGGCGACGAGTGCCTGCGCGAACACCTGGCCGCCGAATACGCGGCCAGTGCCGAGGTCACGATTGCGACCGCGATAGATGTTGACCTCGAGCGGTTCGAGGTCGAGGATGTCGAGCAGAGCGTCGAGCGGCGCTTGGTCCATGCGTCGGGAGTTCGGGATGAACCCGAAAACTCGACGGATGGCGCCAGGATTGCTACCGGATGCGGCGGTCTGGCATGCGCGGGCTGCCAGGACGAAGCCTCTCTCGCGCAAGGCCTCCGCCGGAACAAGGTCTCCGGCCCGACTCGTGATGGGTCGGGCCACTTTGCATGTCGACGCTGGACCCTAGTACAACCGAGCCATGATTTCCTGGATCAGCGCCTGCGGCACATTCTGGAAGCCGAGCTGCGTGGTTCCAGGCACGATCACCGCACGCTGGATCGGGCCGTTCGCCTGACGATAGTAGACGTATTGCGACGTGCCGTAGGGCTGCGTGCGCACGACGGTGTACCCGTGATGCAGGAAGACTTCGCGCATAACCGGAATACCATCCGCGGTGTGGTAGTACTTCTTCGCCTGTCCCGGTGGCAATCCGCCCTTCTTCGCGAGTCCGGGCGGGATGTTCCGGTGCACGCCATTGTTGGTGGTAGCCACGACATGATGCTCGGAATCGACGTGGTGGGGAGCGATCATCTGGTGCTGGTCG
>JALYYT010000381.1 GCA_030946285.1 Gemmatimonadota bacterium | reverse complement strand
GTCTCCTCGTGATACGTGACACCGAGTCCTCCGCCCAGATCGAGTGTCGAAATCCGCGCGCCGCCATGCAGCTCGATCTCGCGCTTCAGCTGAACAAGTGTCCGCGCGGCCAGCGCATACGGAGCGGCGTCTCCGATCTGGGATCCGAGGTGTGCCGCGAGACCCGTCAGTGCTACGTTGCTCATCGCCTGCATCTCACGTGCGAGCGGCGCGACGCGGTCGTGCGGGATGCCGAACTTCATCCCGCGTTCAGCGGTGCGCGTGTACTTATGAGGTGTGTCGACCGCGATGTCGGGATTGACGCGCATTGCGACGTTCGCCACAGTGCCGAGTGATTGGGCGATGGCGTTCAGTGCGGCGAGTTCGCCCTCTGACTCGACGTTGATGCTGCGCACTCCCGCCTCAAGTGCGCGCCTCAGCTCGGATGCGGTCTTGCCCACACCGCTGAACACGATGTCCCTGCCGGAGAAGCCTGCTTCGAGCACCCGGTGCAGCTCACCTCCCGACACGATATCCACTCCAGCACCGAGTGAACGCAAAAGGCTCAGTATCGCAAGACTGGAGTTAGCCTTTACACTGTAGTGGACATGCACCGGGAGGCTGGCGAGCGCTGTCGTTAACCGCGTGTACCGCTCGCGGATCACTGACGCACTGTACACATATACCGGCGTACCCGTTTCGGCGGCGATCGCTTCCAGCGACACGCCGTCACAGAACAGAGCGTCGTCGCGTCGGGTGTAGCCTTCGGCGTTCAGTATGCCCTGGCCCACAACGCCTCCGCAACGGAGTCCATGCCGCACTTGAGGCACTTGGCAGGAGCCGTAGCTGACCGGAACTCCTCATCCGGCAGGCAGCGGATCGTCGCCTTCGTTTCTTCCTTTATGGCGTTCTCACACTCGGCGCCTCCGCACCACCCGGCATAGACGAATGCACCTGCACCTTCCATTACTTCTCGGAAACGATCGTACGTGATGTTTCCGCGAATACTGTTAGCCTCGCGGCGCGCCCGTGCGGTCTCCAGGAGGTTCTCCTGAATAGCCGACAAAAGGTCGTTGATACTCTCGCCGATGGTGTCGAGGGGATAGGCCCGCTTTTCACGCGTGTCGCGCCGAACGAGAACTGCCTGATTCGAATCGAGATCGCGTGGTCCGATCTCCATTCGAAGTGGAATTCCCCGAAGCTCCCACTCGTAGTATTTCGCGCCCGGCTTGATGCCGTCGCGCGAGTCCACATGGATCCGCAGCCGCGCGGGTGAGCGCCGCTCCCACGCGCCGAGAGATTCCTTGATGCGCGCGGCCGCCTCGAGCACGCGATCCCTGTCTTCATCGGTCCTGTATATCGGGACGATGACGACTTCGATGGGCGCGAGCAGCGGCGGCGTGACGAGTCCGGCGTCGTCCCCATGTGTCATCACAAGTCCGCCGACCATGCGCGTCGAAACACCCCAGCTCGTGTTCCACGCGTAATCCAGTTCGCCAGCCTCGGTCTGGAATGTGAGATCGAAGGCGCGCGCGAAGTTCTGCCCGAGGTTGTGCGACGTACCCGCCTGCAACGCCTTGTTGTCCTGCATCATCGCCTCACACGAATACGTGCGAAGCGCACCGGCGAACTTCTCGGATTCGGTCTTCCGGCCGGTCACTACCGGCATTGCCATCCACCCTTCCATGAAATCGCGGTACACCCCGAGCATCTTCCGCGTTTCCTCCTCGGCTTCCGCCTCGGTCGCGTGGGCGGTGTGACCTTCCTGCCAGAGGAATTCGAGCGTGCGCAGGAACAGTCTCGTCCGCATTTCCCAGCGAACCACGTTTGCCCACTGATTGATCAGCAGCGGGAGATCGCGGTAGCTCTGAACCCACTTGGCGAACATCGAGTAGATGATCGTTTCCGAAGTCGGTCGGATGACGAGCGGCTCCTCGAGCTTTTTTCCGCCGCCATGCGTCACGACCGCCGTCTCCGGGGCGAACCCCTCGACGTGCTCCGCCTCCTTGCTGAGGAAGCTCTGCGGTATCAGGAGCGGGAAATAGGCGTTCTGGTGGCCCGTGTCCTTGAACATGTCGTCGAGCTGGCGCTGCATCCGCTCCCAGATCCCGTAACCGTTCGGGCGAATGACCATGCAGCCTCGCACCGGGGCGTAATCCGCCAGTTCGGCACGCACAACGACTTCGTTGTACCATGCACTGAAATCCTGCGCGCGAGTTGGAAGCTTCCTGTCGTCAGCCATCTTTCCGTTATTAGTTGGAGCGAGTTGTCTCAGGCACGAGATCCGGCCTGCGCTGAATTTGTAATGTGGACGATCGTTGCAGCTCCGGCCGCGAGCGCGGCTTTCCGCTGCTTCACGGCAGTCTGCCGACGCAAAGCATACTCCACGGAGAATCCCTCGGCGCGAAGCCGCTGCGCCTCCGCCATTACCGTGGTTACCGGCACATCATCATCGGCCGTGAGCCAATAGTCCAGTGCAACGCCCCCACTCGGCATGAGATTGCGCGCTTTGAGCAACTCCCCGAGAACAACGTCGCCCATACCGAATCCCAGGGCCGGAAGCGACGCCCCGCCGATCGCGTCCAGAAGATTATCGTATCGCCCCCCGCCGCAGATCGCACGGAATTCGCCCGACCGATCGAACAACTCGAATACGATTCCCGTGTAGTACGCGAGCCCACGAACGATCGAGAGATCGAACCGAAGCCAGTCGGTGCCGTCGGGGACGAGAGTAGCAACGTAGTCGAAGAGCTTTCGCATCTCGTCCACGTGTGCGGCGTCTTCGGCGGAGCCGTGCTGCAGCGCTCGGGAGATCTCGTCCAGAGTAGTCGAGTCGACGCGGAGTGCGGCGTCGATCTGGCGCTGGTCGAGCCCCGCAGCCGCGAGCTTTTCTTCCGACACGTTGCGCGGCTGGCGCGCAAGCTTGTCGGAGACGGAAAGCACCGCGCCAAATGCGGAAGCCGGGATCCCGAGCGCGGCAAGGTATGCGTGCATCACGCGCCTGTCGCTGATACGAACGACAACCTCGCGCGATGTGAGTCCGAGCTCCCGACAGATATCAATCGCGCAGGCGATGAGCTCCGCGTCCGCCGCGATACCCGTCTCGCCGACGATGTCGACGTTCAGCTGGAAGTGTTCGCGCAGCCGTCCCTTCTGCTGTCGCTCGTAGCGAAAAAGCTGCGGAATCGAGAACCAGCGCGTCGGCTTCCTGAGCGAATTCGCCCGCGCACCGACCATGCGCGCAAACGTAGGCGTCATCTCGGGCCGAAGAGCGACTTCGCGGCCTCCCTTGTCGGTGAAGTTGTAAAGCTGCCCTACGATCTCGTCGCCGCTCTTGGCGGTGTAAAGCTCGAGGGACTCCAACGGCGGACCATCGTACTCCTGGAAGGCGTACCGCCGCGCTACTTCACGCCATGCTCGCGTTACATGCGCGCGCTCGGCAAGCTGCTCCGGGTAGAAGTCTCTGAACCCAGGTAGTGTCGTGTGCGCCATCGTCCAAACCTATCCGGTCGGGAGAGCGTGTGCTACCACCAGCGTGGTGCGAGTGCGCCCTGTACGAGAGGGCTTCAGCCCACTCTCGCGTGCGAGGCGAGTGGATCGATTCCCAGCACGGTCATCGCGTCGCCCACAGTGTGGAAAGAGCCACACACGACCTTGGTGCCCGGAAGCGATTCCGCCCGCTCCATCGCGACCCGGAAGTCGGGGTCGAGCGCCACTGGAACCTTGAGCGCGTTTGCGTGGGCGGCCGCCTTCATCGGATCCCACGCGCGGTCCTGCGGCGCGCTCAGCGGCTGCGTGATGATGAAGCTGTTCGCGACCGGTGCCAGTGCGTCTATGATGCCGTACCAGTCCTTGTCCTTGAGAACTCCGAGTACGATTGTCAGCGGCTGAGGCGACGGGCGGGCCGCCAGCGTCTCTGCCAGAGCTCGCGCCCCGGCGGCGTTGTGGGCGACGTCGAAGACCCAATCGTGCACACGCTGAAAGCGTCCAGGCAGCATCACCGTCGACAATGCGCGATTGATGTCCGCCTTGCGGATCGAGTATTCGGGACCGGCGGCATGAAGTGTGGCCAGCGCGGCGAGCGTATTCCGCACCTGATGCTCGCCGATCAAAGGCGTCGAGAGTCGTGTGCGACCCAGCGGCGTGCCGGCGGTGAAAGTCGTCATTCCCCCCGCCAGAGACACCGACCAGGCGCGCCAGTCCGAGCGCGTCACAGTAATCGGAGTGGCCCCACGGTCCGCGGCGCGTTCCGCGAGCCGTCGTGCCAGATCCATTCTCGGCTCCGCGATCACCGCCGGCCGGCCGAACTTGAAGATCCCTCCCTTCTCGTCTGCAATACTCTGCAGCGTAGGACCGAGAAACTCCGTGTGGTCGAGCGAGATGTTGGTGACCGTGGCAACAACCGGGTCCAGCACGTTCGTGCTGTCCAGCGCTCCGCCAAGTCCGGTCTCGATGACCGCCACATCCACCTTCGCTTCCGCGAAGTAGGCGAATGCAGCGGCTGTTGTGATCTCGAAGAACGTGGCCCCCGTCGCCTCCGCGATCGGCTCGAGGCGCTGAAGGATCGAGAGCAGTTCGAATTCGCCGATCGCCTTGCCGTCAACCTGGATCCGTTCCCTGAAGTCGACGAGATGCGGCGAGGTGTAGCGTCCGACCCGACGCCCGCCGAACCTGAGCAGCGCGTCCAGCGTGGCGACGGTGCTTCCCTTTCCGTTCGTACCGGCAACGTGGAACGACGGATACCGTCTGTGCGGATCGCCGAGGAACTCCAGCAACTGCTCCGTCCTCTCGAGTCCAGGCAGCACTGTATTACCGGTTTTCTCGAACAGTCGTTCGATAGTCTCCCGGTAGGTCAGTTCGACAGCCACCCTGTAGCCGCCGGTTTGCCGCTCATGTGCCGAAGTAGCCGACCGACTGTGGGCTTGAGTTCGTTTCGGGGCACCACCATGTCCACGATACCATGCTCGAGCAGGAACTCGGCGGTCTGGAACCCCTCCGGGAGGTCCTGACCGATCGTCTGCTTGATCACGCGCGGGCCGGCGAACCCGATCACCGCCCCGGGCTCCGCAAGTATCGCGTCGCCAAGCATGGCAAAGCTGGCGCTTACACCGCCAGTGGTCGGATTGGTCAGCAGCGACACGTAGGGTACCCGCCGCTCGGCGAGCTGCGATAGCATTGCCGACGCCTTGGCCATCTGCATGAGCGACAGCACCCCTTCCTGCATGCGCGCGCCGCCCGACGCACACACCAGCACGAGCGGATGCTTCTTCTCGAGTGATCGCTGCCCCAGACGGGCAATCTTTTCGCCCACCACCGATCCCATGGATCCGCCCATGAAGGCGAAATCCATCACTCCCAAGCTGATCGGTGACCCTGCAAGCTGTCCCGAGAGAGTCAGGATTGCGTCGCCTTCACCCGCGTTGGCGGTGGCCTTCTTCACGCGCGCCGCATACTCGGGAAAGCCAAGCGGATCGGCCGAGCGGATCTCGACTTCGGTTTCCTCGGCGGTTCCTTCGTCCAGGAAGATGTTCGCATAGTCCCACGCTCGTATCCTGCGGTGGAATCCGCAGCTGGGGCAGACATTCAGGTTCCGCGCGAACTTCTCGGAGATGTCCGTGTAGCCGCACGATTCGCACTTCTCCCATGCGTCCGCCGGAATCTCCAGGCGCTCCCGCCGAGGGCGGCGGGGCTTCTTGTCTTTCCTGAACCAAGCCATATCCATCTAATGTCACCCGGCACCGATTCGCGGGCAAGGCATTGCGGAACGCACGTCCGGACCGGAAATGCAATATCGGGTCAGCGACTACCTCAAGTTTCCGTCGCCGCTGCCGTTGCCGCTGCCGTCGCCGCTGCCGTTGCCGCTGCCGTTGCCGCACCCACCGGAGCAGCGGTCGCATCGGTCGATGCGAGCCGACTCTTGAGACGCTCGGCAGAGGTTTTCGTGAAGCCCGGAAGGGCGGCAATATCGCCAACGCTCGCGTCGCGCACGCCCTGCACGCTCCCGAAAACCTGTATGAGCTGGCCGCGCTTGACCGGTCCGACGCCGGGAATCGACAGAAGCTCCGACGTCACCGTGCGCATGCTGCGTCGCTTGCGGTTGAAGGTGACGGCGAATCTGTGTGCTTCATCCCTGATCCGCTGAAGCAGCTTGAGCGCTGGCGAGCGTCGAGACAACCGCAATGCGTCCGCGCGCCCCCATACGAAAATCTCCTCGTCGCGCTTCGCGAGACTGATGAGCGGATGATCCCCAAGACCGATTGATTCCAGCGCGTCGTGCGCCGCGGACAGCTGGCCCTTGCCACCGTCAACGACTATCAGATCAGGAAGCGGCTTCCCGTCCTCCTTTCGCCTGTTGAAGTATCGCGTCACCACTTCGTGCATCGATGCGAAGTCGTCCGTGCCCACGACCGTCTTGACCTTGAATTTGCGGTACTCACCACGCTTCGGCCGGCCGTTTTCGAAATAGACGCACGAGCCGACTGTATCCGTTCCCTGTGTAGTCGAGATGTCGAAGCAGACCATCGTGCGCGGCAACTTGTGCAGCGAAAGCTCACGTGCGAGTTCGTAAACGGGTTCTCCGGCACGCACATCGGATTCCGCGGAAGCAAGCTTCAGCTCCTCCAGTAAATGTCTTGCGTTCTGTTCCGAGAGCTCGACAAGTTCACGGCGCACACCGCGCTGCGGGACGTGCACCCGCTGTCCCGGCAGCGACTGCTCCACCAGTTCCCGGTCGGTGAAGTCGAACGGAAGAAGCAGCTCCGGCGCCCGCTCCTGCATCGCGACGTAAGTACCTGCGAGGAACAGGCCGAGCACTTCGCCGTCTTCCTCGCCGTCAACGTTCTCCATGAATCGGTGTTCGCGCGCCAGCAGCTTTCCATCGCGTATCCGCAGGAGCGCGACTACCGCGTCATCTCCATCCCGCGCATACCCGATCACGTCACGATCTCCCCCCTCGACCCTCAGCACGACTGTCGGCTCTTCCATCTTCTCGAGATGCAGCAGGACATCACGCAGCTCGGCGGCGCGTTCGAAGTCCAGGCTCGTGGCCGCCAGATCCATTCGGTCGCGGACACGTCGCACGACCTCACCTGAGCGTCCCTCCAGAAAGAGCATGACCTCGTCGATCATCGCCGCGTACTCACCCTGCGTCTGCTTGAACACGCAGGGCGCCTTGCACCGCTGGATGAAGAAATCCAGACACGGACGCTCCGGCATTTCGCGCGGCATGTCGTAGTTGCATGAGCGCACGGTGAAAATACGCTTGACGACGTTGAGCGAGCGCCGCATCGCGCCGACGTCGGTGTAGGGGCCGAAATATTTCGCTCCGTCGTTGATCAGACGCCGCGTCACGTACATTCGAGGAAAAGGCTCGTTGATCGTGACTTTGATGTACGGATACGACTTGTCATCGCGCAGCGCGATGTTGAAGCGTGGGCGATACTCCTTGATGAGGTTCGCCTCGAGGATCAGCGCGTGCGCCTCCGTGGGAACGACGATCGTTTCGAGATCGGCGATGTACCCGACCAGGTGCTGCGTCTTCATGCTGAACGGGTGGTCGCTGGCAAAATAGCTGCGCACGCGCGAGCGGAGGCGCTTCGCCTTCCCCACGTAGAGCACCGTTCCGTCGGCACCCTTCCAGAGATACACCCCGGGGCCGTCCGGGAGGTGCGGGAGCTTCTGGGCTACGATATCCGGGGCGTTCACCATCTCAAGTTATACGCCTGATCGCCGCCGCAGCTTCGATGCTATCATCGTCGCCGCGGGAATGCGAAGGAGTGTCGCCGTGATCAGATACGTGAAACCGAATAGGCTGAGCGAAAGCGCAGCCAGCAGCAGTGGCTTGGACGTCGGAACAACGAGGCGGCCGGCCGACGCGAGCAGTGCTGCTCCAAGCCCGGCCACCCAGAGTAGCGCGACGTATTTCACCTTCAGCCCGGTCCGGCCGATTCGCCTGGTGAGTCCGCGACGCAGAAGAATGAACTCCACCCAGCCCGCGATTCCCGCGGACGCGGTGAGACCGGCCGCCCCCAACTTCGGGTCCAGTCCGAGCCATCCGGGGAGCTGAAAGGCGAAGATCACACCGAGCACAGTGGTCAGTGCGATGCGAACGAGTGCGAACTTGAGCGGCGTCCGAGTGTCGCGCAACGCGTAGTAAGTCGAAGCGTCGAGCCGGCCGAGCGTTGACGCGAGCAGGCCGACGGTCGAGCCGATGAGAATTTCCCAGACCCAGACGGTGTTGCCACGCTTGAACGCTCCCGTCTGCAGGAAGGCGCCAGTGACGATGTCACCGAGGACGAGAAATGCTATCACGCACGGCACGATGAAGAACGCAATCCGTTCCATGCCGGCATTGAGTCGCGTGCGAAGCACGGCTGCGATCTCGTCCGGTGTGCCGAGCGCGCTGGACATTGCGGGCAACTCGGCGGCGGATATCGACATGCCGAACAGACTTCCCGGCAGGAGATACAGGTTCTGCGCGTACGCTAGCGACGACACGGTTCCTATCGGAAGATGATAGGCGAGCGCGAGATCGACGAAGGCGCTTATCTGAACGACGCCACGACTGAGGAATGCCGAAGAAAACTGCTTGAACACACGCCGCGCGCTGGGCATGCCGAAGTGGAAATTGGGCACGATGCCCGGTGCGACACGCCGAAGCGATGGAAGCTGCACGAGGAACTGGGCGGCGCTGCCGATTACCGAAGCCCATGCAACGGCGACTACGAGTCCATCTGGGGATCGCCTCGGACCGTACACAAGCAATGCGATTATCATCACTGCGTTCCACGCCAGCGGCGCCATGTACGACACGAGAAAGCGTCGGTTGGCGTTGAGTACTCCCAGGCACCAGGCCGAGAAAACGAGCAGCCCTGCTCCAGGAAAGAGAATCCGGACGAGGGTGGTCGTCAGCGCCTCCTCCTTCGGAGTTGCGCCGGTCGCGATGAGCCAGTGAACGAACGATGCCGGAAGCACGGATTCGAAAGGCCGTACGACCGAGGTAAGCGTCGAGCCGCCACCTGCAAGGATGCCCACGAGTTGCGGCGCGGCCAGCACGCCGAGGAGGACAATTACCGAGGCTACGAGCGCGAGCGCACCAAACACGGCTCCTGCCAGCTCCTGCGCTTCGCGCTTCTCACCGCGCGCGAGCGTACCAGCGTATTCGGGGATGAATGACGCGGAAAGCACGCCCTCACCAAACAGGTTCTGCAGGAGATTGGGGATGCGGAATGCACCCTGAAACGCATCATTGGCGAGTGACGCACCGAGGTAATGTGCGAAAATCCGCTGGCGCACGAGCCCGGCGAGCCGGCTCGCAAAAATTCCCGCGCCAACCAGAAAGGCGGCGCGCCCGGTCCGTTCTTCAGTCACCCTGGACTATTCGGTCGGCATGTTTCCGTGCGGCGATCCGCACACTGTCGAGAAATGCCGCGCCGTGCCGCGCGAGAAAGGGGATGAAACCGAGGACTCGCTCCTGCGGCGCGCCGTCCGGAACAAGTGCGGCGCGCACGTGAGCTACGTCGCGCAGTTGATCCGTACCCGCCTGCTTGATCGCGGCAGCGTATCGCCGTTCGAGTCGCGCAAGTCTGTGCTCGACGCCTGCCTGCATGGTGCCGATGGATCGCGCCAGCGCATCCGTGGTTTGCTCGCTGCCGCGCATCCGCTCGGTGGATGAAGCAACCGACCTCCTGACCTCGTCCATCGCCGCTCGCACAGTCGGTGACACGGCACTACGAGCGACACGGCCTTCGATCGCGTGAGGGTCCGCAAAGTCGTCTACCGTCGCGCCAACGCGATCGAGCATGGCGTCCACTTCGGACTCGACGACGGTACCGCCCCAGCGTGGAACGATTCGCGGCGCCGATAGTTCGACCGCAGCGGCGACAGCCGACACCTGCGCGAAATACGCGATCTCTCCGGGACCGCCGACGTAGGTAGCGGTCGGAAGTATCTGTCGCTCCATGACCGGGCGCAACAACACGTTCGGGCCGAGCCTCGTCGCCGACGTAGCGGCTGCGACGCTGGCGGCGTCGCGGATCGGTACTCGCCGGCGCGTGCCGTCGTCCAGCGTCTCGAATACCAGAGACAGGTTCGGCACGTGAGCAACCTGTGGACGATAACCCGCGTTGGAGATTTCTGTCGCGCGCTCCTTCAAACGATCCGAGATCGCCTCCGCGTGAACGAGTGCCGATTTGATGGTTGCGTGTCCCGCTTCGCGAACGGCGGTGTGCGCCGCATCGAGTACCGCTACCCCCAGCGGGGCGAGCACCGCACGAAGCAACTGCACGTACGCGCTGCCTACTGTCGCAGACGCATCGTACGCGGCGCGTACAGCGAGCAGATATTCCGGGTTGGGGTTGGCACCGCACGAGACGCGCAATCGGTCGAGAAGCGCGGAGACGTCCCCGAGCGGAGTCTGCGCCATCGAAAGTCCGACGGTCGGCGGCTCCATCATCGCCAGATGTTCGAGATGTCCGTTGCTGACGACCGACACATGGCTGGCTTCCACGAAATCCGCATCGTCCGTCGCCGCCCAGAATATCGGCGCGACCGGCAGTGACGTGATGGACTCGAGTGCTCTCGCCAGTTCCGCGAGAGTTATCGCCTTGTAAAGGACGTAGAGAGGACCGCCGAACAGGCCCGGCTGCTGACCACCGGTGACGACGAGACCACCGCCGGTTGCAGCGGCTTCGAGTTTTCCGGCTGCCGCACCCGTCGCCTGCAATGCAGGCATGAGTCTTTCCAGCCATGGATCCGATTCGAATCGCGCCGCGGCTTCGTGAGCGACGGCAGACCATGCTGATTGGCTTCGCGGGGTCGCACCGTACCATGCCGGAAGTTCACCGGCGAGGGCCGCGCGGCTGAGCACCGAGCCACCGATGTCCCGCGTGATCATGCGCATCAGGCGCGATGTGCGAAGAAGATCGCGCGCGGACTGGACGAAGTCAGCGGTCCCGCGTGATAGTCGCCCAGTTCCCGCTCGACGACGAAGCCTGCACCGTGCAGTAGCATCCGAAGCTCGTCGGGCTCGAACATTCGCACCCTTTCCGTTACCGTGTGATCCAGACCGGGCGCCGAAATTTCCTTTTCCACGTACCGGCCGTCGGGCGTGATACGGCGGTCCTGAGTGATGATCCTTTCACCGACTCGTCGCTTGTCGTGCGGCACGAGCGTATCTCTCACCTGATCGGTGTTGAGATAGTCGAGCACGAACACGCCGCCGGGCCTGAGCACGACGCCGACTTCGGTGAGCACGACCCGGTTTTCGTCATCCGAGGAAAAGTAGCCGAAGCTCGTGAAAAGGTTGACGACCAGATCGAAGGAACCGGCCGCAAACGGCAATGCGCGCATGTCTGCGCGAACGTAGGGAACCCCGGGCGACTCAGCTGTCGCCATCTCCAGCATGTCTATCGAGAGATCGAGACCCACCGTCCAGACGTGCCGGCAGAGCGCCCGTGTGTGCCGTCCCGAACCGCACGCCAGGTCGAGCGCCCTGCCGTCAGGACTCGGCGCCACGATGTTCCGGATCATCCGTACCACCGCGCGTGCCTCGCGCTCATCCCGGTGCGGATAAAGGTCCAGATACTCTTTCCCGAACCAGCGTGTGAACCACTCGCTCATTTGTTGTACGGCTCTCCGCGAAGGATCGTGCCCGCGCGATACAGCTGCTCAGCAAGTACCAGCCTCGCCATCTCGTGCGGCAATGTCCAGGGGGCCAGGGACAGCAGCATTCCCGCTTCGTCACGCACAGCGT
>JALYYT010000380.1 GCA_030946285.1 Gemmatimonadota bacterium | reverse complement strand
CACTGCGTAATAGTGCGTCGTCTCCACGTCAAAATACGGAGCCAGCAACGGTTCTAGTACCCGCCACTGATCCAGCCGCAGACAGTCCACGACGACCAGTACCGCTGCGCGCTCGCGCTGCAGAACTGGCAGGAGAAACTCTCCCACGATATCGATCGACAGCGGCGGCCGGGAACCGTCCAGATCGGCGAGCCACGCTGGATAAGCCTCCAGGATGTAGCGCGCGAACTCGCGGTGCATGTCTGGGTACAGTCCCTGCAGCGAATCGTACAGCCCGCGCTCGTCAGCCTCAGCCAGGTCAACGTCCCAGCGCATCAGCTCGTCGTAGCGCTCGATCCACTGCCGCCAGTCCAGGTTGTGGTCCCGGTCTAGCTCCAGAGCACGGAAGCGCTCGACGAAGGCGCGGGAGATGGCCTGCGAGCGCAGCCGCGGCCCGTCCAGTATCCGCGTGATGACCGAAAGGACCTGACGCGGATTCACCGGCTTGACCAGATAGTCGCGAATGTTAGCTCCGATAGCCTCTCGGAGCGTCGAGTCCTCTTCGCTCTTGGTCACCATCACCACGGGGAGGTTCGGTGCTATCTCCCGGACTTCCCGGTAAGCCACGAGGCCACGAGTCCCCGGCATCTGTTCGTCGAGCAGAAGCAGATCGAACGAACGCCGGCGCAGAAGCTCCACCGCATCATCCGCGTTGGTAGCACTCTCCACGTCGTAGCCCTTCGAACGCAGGAAGATTCGATGGGACTCGAGAAGGTCGCTCTCGTCGTCCACCCAGAGGATGGATTTTGCGCGTAAAGTCATTGATTCCTAAAGGTATCCGAACATCTCTTCGGACAAGTGTTCAAAGTAGCCGCTGTCACATTCTCTGCCTAGATTCCGCGCGTGACCGCCTTCCCAGCCCCTGGCAACTCCACGAACGAGGCGGGTCTCGCAATGCGAGCGTCGCTGCCCTCCGCACCGGCCTATTCACTCGAGCCTGTATTCTTTCCGGTTCCAGCGCTGGCGGACTGCGCACATGCCGCAACGCCGGGAAGCGACCGCGAGATGGCGCTCGCCTCGCTCATGGTAGCGCGACTGATGCTTGGAACGCTGCCGCCACTGCTTCTGGCGCAGCCTGAGCGTGCACTGCGCGCAGACCGAGCGAAGACGTGGCTATCCGCACTGACCATGCCCCAGCCTGCGCGAATGGCCTTTGTACGGTCCTTCGACGCAACAGTTTCCGGAGGGCTTGAAGCGGCCGCAAATCTGCGGGAGTTGATGAACACGCTCACCGGACATCTCGCTCCCGCTGCACTTCTGGAGCTCGGCGCGCTGGCTGACCGGCTCCGTCTATATTACGAACAAACCCCCTAGTCGGACCCAGGAGTCATGGCCGGTCATAGCAAGTGGAAGCAGATAAAGCATTACAAGGCGGCGACTGACGCCAAGCGCGGCGCGCATTTCACCAAGCTCATACGCGAGATCACGATGGCCGCCAAGCTCGGCGGTGGCGATCCCGCCGGCAATCCGCGCCTTCGCACCGCAATAGACATCGCCAAGGCGGCGTCAATGCCGAAGGAGAACATCGAGCGCGCCGTGAAAAAGGGGACCGGCGAGCTCGAAGGCGTGGAATATCAGGACGTCGTGTACGAGGGGTACGGTCCCGGCGGTGTCGCGATCATGATCTTCACGGTCACTGACAACCCTACACGCACCGTCGCCGACGTGCGCCACAGGCTTTCTCACGGTGGCGGCAACCTCGGCGCAGCCAATTCGGTGTCGTTCATGTTCGACCGGATGGGTCAGATCGCCGTTGACTCGGCCAAGTACGACGAAGACACGATGATGGAACAGGCGCTCGACGCTGGAGCGGAGGATTTCGCCCGCGAGGATGAACGCTACGTCATCACCACGGCGCCTGCATCGCTTCATGAAGTGCAGACCGCCCTCGAGGCCAGGGGTGTCGTGATCGCGGAGTCGGAGATCGCGCACATTCCGAAGAACACCGTTCACGTTTCGGGTGCGCCTGCCGCCTCGCTGCTCAAGCTTCTTGAGGCACTCGAGGATCTGGACGACGTTCAGCGCGTGGTCGCGAACTTCGAGATGGACGACGACGAAATGGCCACGGCTTAGTGCTTGCGCTCGGCATCGACCCCGGCACTGCTGTGACCGGTTACGGGGTCGTGCGCGGCGAGCGCCTGGGTGCTGCTTCACTGGTGGAGTGCGGTGTCATCCGTACCAGGGCACGCGAGCCGCTCGCCGTGCGCCTGCAGGAGATCTACGAAGGCGTCAGCGAGCTCATACGACGACACCGTCCGGACATACTGGCCGTGGAAGACGTGTTCTACGCGCACAATGTGCGGACCACGATCGTACTCGGACACGCGCGGGGCGTGATCCTGCTGGCCGGCCAGCAGGCTGGCATCGACATTGTGGAATACCCGCCGGCCGAGATAAAGAAGACGGTCGTGGGAACCGGCGCCGCAACCAAGAGCCAGGTGCAGTTCATGCTAATGCGACTGCTCCGTCTAAAGTCCGTGCCTGCGCCGTCGGATGCCGCCGACGGTGTCGCCGCGGCGCTGACGTGTGTCATGTCGTCGCGCGCGCCGGGGCTCAGGCCACGTATTTCAACCGCAGGCAAGGCGTAACGTGATATCGCGGATCGCCGGCACCCTTGAATCAAAGGATCTCGATCGCGTCGAGATCGCAACGCCCGGCGGCGTGGCGTACACGCTCCTGACACCGCTGTCGGTGTTCGAGACGCTGCCTCGTATCGGTGAAACGGTGTCGCTCCACACATCGCTGATCGTCAAGGAAGACGGCTGGCAGCTGTTCGGTTTCGCGACTCCGGAAGAACGTCGCGTATTCGACCTCGTTCGGACCGCAAACGGCGTCGGACCAGCGCTCGCTCTTAGCCTGCTGTCGTCACTGACTGCGGCACGACTCGTTCGCGCCATAGTCGAGAAGGACGCCGTGACGTTGCAGAGCGTTCCTCGCGTCGGCAAGAAGAAAGCCGATCAGATGATCCTCGATCTCGCTACCAAGATGCGCGAGCTGGATGGTCCGATGACCACCGCTGGATCGCCACCCGCAACTGCGGCCGCAGAGGACGCCATTCGCGCTCTTGTGTCACTCGGCTACGCGCTGAGTGATGCGGAGCGAGCGGTGCGCGCGACAATTGACAGTGCGGCAGGCCCACTTCCCGCGACGGATCTGATTAGAAAGGCGCTCGCCAGAATCGCCGCGCGCTAGCGGACAACAACTCACACCTGCACGGCCGCATGGTCGTGGTTCGGGATCTCATGACCAACACAGCCCATCGCACGAGCACGTTCGAGGAATCCGTCATTCGCGAGATGACGCGTGTCGCCCAGCGAACCGGAGCTGTCAACCTGGCGCAGGGGTTTCCTGATTTCGCCATGCCATCACCCATGAAGGAGGCCGCGTGTGCCGCCGTCATGGGTGACATCAATCAGTATGCTATCACGTGGGGCTCCCCCGCTCTGCGCATCGCGATCGCTGAAAAGTACCGACGATGGTACGACATGCCCGTGGATCCCGACACCGAGATCACGGTGACCTGCGGCGCGACGGAAGCGATGGCGGCCACGTTCATGGCGCTCGTTGACCCGGGCGATGAAGTCATCGTGCTGGAGCCGTTCTACGAGAACTACGGACCGGACGCCGTGCTCGCAGGTGCAACGCCGGTGTTGGTTCCGCTGATCGCACCCGACTGGCATCTGGATCTGGAGAGGCTGGCGGCTGCGATCACACCGAGGACGCGCGCGCTCATCCTCAATACACCGCACAATCCCACGGGCAAGGTTTTCTCGCGCGCTGAAGTTTCCGCGATAGCCGAACTCGCGCAGCAGCACGATTTTCTCGTCTTCACCGACGAGATCTACGAGCATCTGGTCTACGCGGGACACCACCACCCGATCGCCACTTGGCCGGGCATGCGCGAGCGGACCGTGACCATCTCGGGGCTTTCGAAGACATTCTCGTGCACTGGCTGGAGGCTCGGATACGCCATCGCGCCTCGCGAGCTTACGAGCGCGATCCGGAAGGTTCATGACTTCCTCACCGTCGGCGCACCAGCACCGCTCCAGGCTGCAGCCGCGGTCGGAATGGCTTTCGACGCGGATTACTACAATCATCTTCAGCGAGCCTACAAGCAGCGGCGCGACGTGATGATGACCGCGCTTCACAAGGCTGGATTTTCGTGCTCCGCGCCGGACGGCGCCTACTACGTGCTGGCGGACTTCGGCCGCATCGATGCTATCAGGAAGGACCGCGAATTCGCGATCTGGCTCGCGGAGACAATCGGTGTCGCGACCGTGCCGGGCAGCAGCTTCTACGGTGCATCCGAAGGTGGATCATCATCGGTCCGATTCGCCTTCTGCAAGACGTTCGAGACACTTGGCCGCGCGTCCGAGCGGCTCGAGCAACTCGGACGCTGACGCCCTCGACGGCCGGGAGCGACGGGTTGTTTTCGGGTTGTATTCGGGATATTCTTCAACGATGCCCGGAGTAGCTTTGGAAACCCGATCCATGTCCCGCGCCGAGATAACGACACCCGAGGTACTCGCCGACGAGTCGGTGGTGGAGCTGTCGCTCCGTCCACAGAAACTCGCCGAGTTCATCGGGCAGCCCAAGGTGAAGGATTCGCTGCGCATCTACATCGATGCAGCGCTGGCGCGTCGCGAGCCGCTGGACCATACGCTCTTTTTCGGACCGCCCGGGCTCGGTAAGACAACGCTCGCCGAGCTCATCGCCAGGGAGCTGGGCGTGAACATTCACGCGACGTCGGGACCGGCGCTGGAAAAGCCCGGTGATCTGGTCGGCACCCTCACGAACATGCGTGAGGGCGACATTCTCTTCATCGACGAGATACACCGGTTGCGCCCGGTGATAGAGGAATTCCTCTATCCAGCGATGGAGGACTACAAGATCGACATCCGCCTTTCCGAGGGGCCCAAGGCGCAGACGATCACCATGCCGATCGAACGGTTCACGCTCGTTGGTGCGACGACGCGACTCGGCATGCTCACCGCTCCGCTGCGAGCCAGATTCGGTATCGAGCAGCGCTTGAACTACTACCCGGTGGAGTCGCTCGAACTGATCGTCCGCCGAACCGCGGAAGTGCTGAAGACCGAGATAGATGCGGAAGGAACGCACGAGATCGCTCGTCGCTCGCGTGGCACGCCGCGTGTGGCCAACCGCCTGCTTCGCCGCGTGCGCGATTACGCGCAGGTACGTGCAGACGGCGCGATCAATCTTCGTGTCGCCGACGACGCGCTGCAGATGCTCGACGTTGACCAGTTCGGCCTCGATGACATGGACTCCCGGATTCTGAGAGCCATAATCGAGAAGTTCGACGGGGGCCCGGTCGGCGTCACCACCATCGCGGCGGCAGTGGGCGAGGACGCGGGGACGATCGAGGAAGTGTACGAGCCTTTCCTCGTGCAGAATGGCTTTCTGCAGCGGACACCGCGCGGGCGGATGGCGACTCCCCAGGCGTACCGGCACTTCGGGTACACTCCGCCCATGCAGTCGCAGCAGACCAGCCTGCTGTAGACCCAAGGCCCGGCTCACGATCCTCTTCGTGCCTCGTCGCGCACGGGATAGTGATTATTCTCCACACCACATGCGCGGCGCCAGAACATCAGACTACGACTTCGCTCTTCCAGCGGAGCTGATCGCACAGTCGCCACCGGATCTGCGCGGCGACAGCAGGCTCATGGTCGTTGACCGGGCCGCGAACACGATCTCGCACTGCGCATTCGTCGACATTGTCGACTTGGTGCCGTCCGGCGACCTAGTGGTCCGGAACACGACTCGCGTAATGCGCGCGCGACTGCTTGGCGTTCGCGACTCGGGTGCGCCCGCGGAAGTTCTCCTGCTCAAGGCGCTCGGCGATTCCCGGTACGAGGCGATGGTTCGTCCCGGAGGAAAGATCCGGCCGGGGCGCAGCGTGCACGTTGGCGAACAACTGGCCGTGCGTGTTCTTGAGACCACGGAGCGACGCACTCGCATCGTCGAGCTCGTCACCGAACTCGCGGATGCAGCGGCGATTGAGAGGTACGGGCACATGCCGCTACCGCCGTATATCACGCGCTCCGACGCTCCACCAGATGCGGAGCGGTACCAGACCGTCTACGCAAACGTGACGGGTTCTGCGGCCGCGCCGACCGCTGGACTTCACTTCACGGATGCCATAATCAACCAGTTGCTCACGAACGGTGTGAGTGTTGCTGACGTCCTTCTCCACGTAGGTGCTGGCACATTCAAGCCAGTGGAAGTGGACGATCCTGCCGAGCACGTAATGCACGAGGAGTGGTACGAGATATCTCCCGTGGCCGCCGCGGCGATCAGGGCCGCGCGCGAGCGCGGAGCGAAGGTGTGGGCGGTGGGGACCACGACTGTCCGCACTCTCGAGAGCGCGGCTGACGAATCCGGACAGGTGCGTGCCGGCAGTGGCGATACGGATATCTTCATCCGGCCGCCGCAAGCGCTGCGCGCGGTGGATCATCTCCTCACCAACTTTCACCTCCCGAACTCGACGCTGATCATGCTCGTCGCAGCGTTCGCTGGCTACGATCTCACCATGCGCGCATATCGTGAAGCGGTGGAGGAACGATATCGTTTCTTCTCGTATGGCGATGCGATGCTGATTCTCTGAACTCATGCCCTTCGCATTCAACATCAGTCACACGGAGGGAGCTGCACGCGCGGGGGTCTTCAGCACGCCGCACGGCGACATCGCCACGCCGACGTTCATGCCCGTGGGCACGCTTGCGACCGTCAAGGCACTCGATCCGGACGATCTACACCGCGCCGGAGCGACGATGGTTCTGTCGAATGCCTATCATCTGCATCTGCGACCGGGTGACGAACTGATCAGGCAGATGGGTGGACTCCACAAGTTCATGGGCTGGTCCGGGCCGATGCTGACCGACTCGGGCGGCTTCCAGGTGTTCTCGCTCGAGACGTTGCGCACGATATCCGAGGAAGGCGTGGAGTTTCGCAGTCACATCAACGGTGACGCCAAGT
>JALYYT010000353.1 GCA_030946285.1 Gemmatimonadota bacterium | reverse complement strand
CGAAGCAGGCCTTCGATCCGGTTCTCGTCACGCACGCCACCGCCAACCTGCGCGCGCATGCTCGTCGCGCGGAGAATTTCGCGAATCATTTCGGCATTGTCGCCACGTCCCGTGGCAGCATCGAGATCAACGATGTGCAGCCGCTGAAATCCGGCGAACTCCCACTTGTGAGCGACAGCTGGCGGGTCGTCGAGCCGGATCTGCTCCGCGTCGTACGAACCGCCAACGAGCTGAACGCAGGCTGATTCTCGCAGATCAATTGCCGGGATAGCGATCATCCGGTCACCCCGTTGACGAAATCCCGAACGAACTGCACGCCAGCCGTGGAGCTCTTCTCCGGGTGAAACTGTACGCCCACTGCGTTCGCCACAGCGACGGCGGAGACGAATCGGTCGTTCTCGTGAGTCGTGTACGCCACGATACAGTCGTCATCTACCGGGTTACAGACATAGCTGTTGGCAAAATATGCCATATCCGGAATCGCCTCATCCAGTGATTCGACTTCATTCCAGCCGATCTGGGGAATCTGTCGAGCCCTGAGCTTCCTGACATTGCCACGCAGGACACCGAGCCCGTTTCCGGGACCCTCTTCGCTCTGCTCGAAGAGGAGCTGCATGCCGAGGCAGATACAGAGAGTCGGAAGTCCCGAGAGAATCGCTTCGCGCATCTCATCCGCGCCTGCGGCGAGACGCTGCGCGGCGTTGGTGAACGCTCCGACGCCCGGCAGCACGAGGGCGTCGGTATCCAGCGCCATGCGCGGGTCGCTCTGCAAGCGGATGTCGACATTGTCGCCAACGTCGAGAGCCTTGGAGAGCGAGTGGATGTTCCCCGCTCCGTAGTCGAAGATGGTGATGATGGTCCGCCGACTCACCGCGCCACCGTGACCAGTCCGGAGAGTGCATCGACGCAACGCTGGAGCATCGGCCAGGGGCCAACGGAAATGCGCAGTGCATCACCGATTTTCGGAAGCGCCCGAAACGGCCTCACCGCGATACCGTGTTCGCGCAATGCGGCATCGAGCGCGACAGCGTCTGTAACAGGAACGAGGATGAAGTTGCTCTCACTTGGAAGCGGCGCGAGCCCGATGTTGGCCAACCCTGCGGCGAGGCGTTGCCGATTCGTGATCGCTTCACGCACGTGGTCCTGCACCCAGGCCAGATCCGTGGTCAGAGCGGACACGGCAGCCTGCTGGGCCAGCGAGTTCACCTTGTACGGACCGCGGGATTTTTCAATTTCTGCGATAATGGCGGGATCGCCCAGCGCATAGCCGATGCGGAGACCCGCGAGACCGAATGCCTTGGACAGAGTGCGCGTGATCACGACGCGTGGAAATCGCTGCAGAAGGTCGAGACAGTTCCAGCTGGCAAATTCCGCGTAGGCCTCATCAATCACCACGATTCCATCCGATGCTTCGACGATACTCATGATGGTGTCGCGTGAAAACAGTCCGCCCGTGGGATTGTTCGGTGAACAGAGATAGTTGATCCCGGCTCCGGCCGCGATGAACGCCTCTGCATCCGCGTCGTGAGCGTCGGTGAGGGGAATTCCTACACTTCTGAGCCCGTTCATCTGCGCGAATATCGGAATCATCGCGAAGGATGGATCGGGATACGCTACTGCGTCACCCGGGTCGCCGAATGCGCGAATTGCGGAATCGAGAACGTCGTCGGAGCCGCAGCCCGTCACTACCATGTCCGTGTCGACTCCGACATAATCGGCGATCGCCTTCTTGGCATCGGCTGCGTAAAGCGCAGGGTACCGCGTGACGGCCGATGACGCCGAGCCCACGATGGCTCTTGCAGCGGCCGGAGGTATTCCCCAGAGATTGGTGTTGTCGCTCAGATCGACTTCAGCCGGTGCGCGATTGGGGGCGTACAGCGAGATCGTTCTGTAAGTCTCTCTCGCCACGTCGAGGGCGGCTGACTCCGCGCCGGAAACCGCGGAAGTATTCCGCATCAGACGACTCCTGTCGCCCACTGGCGAGCCGCGGCCGCATGCGCGAAGAGTGCTTCCGAATCGGCGAAGATACCGACATCCTCCGCGAGGGAAGCGGCTGCTGCCGGGCTTACGATCTGGTAAGTGGTCCAACGAATGAAATCGAGCACCGACAGTCCCGAGTACGATCGTGCAAGACCGCCGGTCGGGAGGACATGGTTCGCGCCAGTCATGTAATCCCCGAACGACACGGAGCTGTGTTCCCCAACGAATATGGTTCCTGCGTTGCGCAATTCAGGGAGGAGACGCGAAGGCTGTTCGGTAGCTATCAACAGGTGCTCTGGAGCGAACCGGTTGCTGAACCGAGTCGCCTCATCCAGGTCCGTTGCCCAGACTACCGCGCCACGCGATTGCAGGGATTGGGCGATGATGTCGCGACGTTGCTGCGATGGCAGCGCATCAGCAATACGTCGTATCAGGCTTTCTGCCAATTCCTCACCGATGGTGACAACCACGACAACAGCGCGCGGATCATGTTCTGCCTGGGCCATGATCTCACGCACGAGCACATCCTGATCCGCTGTGGAGTCGGCAATCACAAGCAGCTCACTCGGTCCCGCGGGAGAGTCGATTCCAACAACTCCGGAGACCTGAAGCTTGGCTTCCGCGACGTACGCGTTGCCCGGCCCTACTATACGATCGACGCGCGGAACGGACTGCGTACTGTAGGCCATGGCTCCGATCGCTCCAGCCCCGCCGATCGCGAAGACCCGGTCGACGCCGCAAAGCGCGGCGGCGGCAAGGACGACCTGGGAAGGCAGACCGTCGCGGCCGGGCGGCGAACAAAGCACGACCTCCCGAACGCCGGCGACCCGTGCCGGGACGGCCCCCATGAGAACGCTGCTCGGGTAAGCCGCTCGGCCCCCGGGAGCGTAGACACCGACCCGATCCAGGGGGTCTGGTCTGCGACCGATACGGATCCCTGGCTCGGGAGAGGTCTCTGCGATTTCCGGCATGAACGCCTTCTGAACGGATTCCAGATTGGCGATAGACCTTTCCATCGACCGCCTCAGCCCGGGTTCGAGAGAGGTTAGCGCTCGCTCGAGCTCCACACCGGGCACCTCTATCGAGGTCAGTTCCACCCCATCGAAGCGGGCTGCGATAGCGATAAGAGCCGGGTCGCCATGCAACTGAACGTCTCGAAGGATGGCGGAAGCCGACTCCCGTATCGCCGATGCCTCATTGCCTTCCCGGGCAAAAAGGCGATCGAGCTGGCTGTCGGTAAGGTTCGCGATACCCTTAGTAAGGAACAGATTACCTCCGTTACTATTATCTCTCATCGCATTAACCTCTCGATTCGCGTCACCAGGATCCCCTCGCCGCCGAGGGCTTTCAGGTTTGCGATCGTACGGTATACCGCCGCCGCGGAGACTACTGCGTGGACCGCGACATGGCGTCCTCCGTCCAGAACGTCTATGACGGTGGGACCATTGAGACCGGGCAACACGTCGCGAACCTCCTTGAGGCGGTCACGGGGGACGTTTGCCATCAGATAGCGCTGGCCGCGGGCGGAGATGACCGACTCGAGTGCAGTCGCGAGTTCATCCAGCGCCGTCTCCTTGGCCGAGGACCAGCGGGAGCGGTCATTGGCGACGACGAGCTGCGCGGTGGAGACCATGACGGTTCCGATCTCGCGGAGCCCGTTGGTCTTGAGCGTCGATCCTGTGGATACCAGATCGACAATGACATCGGCGATGCCGAGGTGAGGGGCAATTTCGGCTGCGCCGGAGACCGGGACGATTTCGACCTCGAGGCCCGCATCGGCGAAGTACTGCTGGGTGATGGCGGGGAACGCAGTCGCGATCCGGCTTCCGGCCGGCAGGTCGTCCGGGGACAGAATGGCACAGTCGTCGCGGGCCGCAACCGCGAGTCGGCAGCGGCCGAAGCCGAGGTCCAGACGACTGCTGACGTTCCTGCGGCTCTCTCGTACCAGGTCGAGTCCGGTGACGCCGGCGTCGGCCGCGCCGTCCGAGACGAATTCGGGGATATCCTGGGCCCGTACGAAGATGGCTTCGAATTCACCTCCGAGGGCGGCCTTGAGGGCGCGGTCGCTCAGCGCGCGGACTTCGAGGCCGGCGTCGTTGAAGAGATCGCGTGTATCCTGGGCGAGGCGCCCCTTGTTCGGGAGCGCGATCCGCAGGAGGGGAACGGGCGCGGATCGGGGGTCAGTGTCCCGGGCCGGGGTGGAAGAGAGCTGGTTCATTTGCGATGCGTATCGGAGAAGCGACAGGGGAGGCGTATGGGCATGAAAAAGGCCCATCCAAGAGAGTTGGACGGGCCCGGGATGCGGATGGCTGGCTGCTCAGTCAATCACGCGTGAAACATTTCCCGGCCCGCAGGGGCATGGACGTGATGTGCTGCGTGATGAAAGGCTGAGCGACCCATTCGTGGAATGTGATCGAGACGCGCACCGCTGTCAACGTTGAGTTTGGCGCGTGTCAAGCACGAATAGAAATGTCCCCTGAGTTACACGGATAGAAAGGTCCCCTTTAGCCGGTTGATTGTGAGGTCGATTGTTCGATTGCAGTTGACACATTTCCTGGGTGCGCAGCTTTTGCCCAGCGAGCGGTTCGCTGGGCTTTCAGCGCTCGAGCTGCGGCGACGTCCTTTGCAATCGACCGATTCCATGGGTGGTTCGCCGCAGGGCGCCTTGCAGCCGGAGCCGGTGCTCCTTGGC
>JALYYT010000346.1 GCA_030946285.1 Gemmatimonadota bacterium | reverse complement strand
GTTCGGTGGCGTTCACGAGCTGGTCCCGCCTGTGTCCGCCGTGCGCGACCGTCGCAGGATCATTTCGAAGACGGCCAGCAACAGCGCGGCAATACCGAACCATCGAGCAAGCGGCGACTCCACGTCTCCGGGCGGTGCGAAATCGGCCGCCGCTGCAAGCCGTCCCGATCCTTCGAGGCTGTGCGTGATGCCCGCATTCCAGACTCCCGCATTCGTGGTGCACGGCGCGCTCAGTGCGCTGCGGAGCCTCGAGACGCTCGGCCGCAGAAGAAGATCACCGGCCGAGTCGATCACGATTGCGCTTGATCGCCGACAGCTTTCAGACTGAATGAGTGATATGGCGGCCGGTTCGCCATCAACCCAGCGTGCGGTAACGCGCGCTTTCACAAGAGAGTCAGCTGGGTAGCGCCAGCGACGTTCGAACCGTCCGATGACCACGTCGTCGCCAGCGACGACTGCTCCCACTGTGTCGATCCTGTTGCGCCGGACCGTGAATCGGGGAGCAGCCGTTGCGATTGCGTCCTCGGTGTAGGGGGCACGTTGCGAGTCAGCTGCGGCGGCCGTTACCCGGATCAGGCGCGCGCGACCTACCCACAGTTTCCGCACCATGGGTGTCGCGCGATCCATCTCTCCCGCCAACGCAGGCGATACGATCACCAGTTCCATGGAGTCGGCGCCCGCCCGCATCATCGACCCGGCGCGTAACGCAGCGACGATACCGGCCGATAGTGATCCGGTTGCAGCAACCGGCGATCGGGAGCCGATGGAGTCTGGTGCAGCGGTCAGTCTTGCGGTCGTGTCGAAGACAACCAGGGCGTCGCCCTTCCTCAACTGCGCGCGCACGCTGTCGCGGACCTCTGCGACCCGCGCAACGGCGCCCGATACATCGGCAAGAATGACGCGCGCGATTCGCTCGCGATGCGGAGTGACTACCGGTCGCGCGAATGCCGCACCCGCCAGCAGCACCGTGAGCACTCGCACGAGAAGGAGCAGCAGATCGGACATCCGCAGCGAACGCGAACGCGACGTCGCGGGGAGATCCGGAACGAAACGCGTCGTCGGAAACGGGACGGAGCGCGGCCGCCGCGTGACTATGAGGTGGATCGCGATCAATCCACACGCCGCCGCAATCGCGGCCGTCAGGAAGCCCGGAGCGAGAAAGCTCACTGAACCGGTATGCTAATCACGACCTCACCCAGCCCGGGAAACTTCCGGCTCGTCCTGCACGATGCGGCGAACTGAATGACTCACCGGCTCGTCGCCGATCAACACCGTGCGGTACGCCGCTCCGCTCGCGAGCCAGCGGGCCGCGGTCGCCTCCCGCCATTCGCGGAACGCGCGCAAATACGCAGCCCTGCTCTCGCCATCAAGAGAGCGCCTCAGCGCGGAATCTTCCGGATCCGAGACTGCGGAAATCGAATCCGTCGGATACAGTTCCTCGCGCGCGATGACGTGGACCGCGTACACATCCTTGCCCGATGCGATGGTTTCGCGCGCAGCACGGATCGTTTCATCGAGATCGCCCAGGAAGTCACTCACCAGGGCGATTCGCGACGACGCGCGCGCCGCCGCAATAAGTGAATGGGCAATCGGAGCCGCACCTTCGGTCTGAACGTCGTGAAGAGTCCGGATCGCTTCGGCAACAATCCCACGGCGCGTTCTGGGCGGTATCGTCGCGCGCGGTGATCCCGGAACGATCAGTCCTGCAGGATCACCACCTGAATGCGCCACGGAAATGAGCGCCACCGTGAGCTGCTGCGCGACCGACCATTTTGAAGGCGTACCATCGGGAAACGCCATGGACGCGCTCGCGTCGACCACGACGAAAGTCGGAGTGACGGCGCGCTCCTCCGAGATCCGTACGTGCGCGCGATCGCTGCGTGCGAAGAGCTTCCAGTCTATCCGTCTGAGGTCGTCGCCCTGACGGTACGCGCGGTACTCGGTGAATTCCGCCGACGTGCCGCGAACGCGTGACGGATGGATTCCCGGCACTGCGATGCGTGACGCGCGGCGTGCGCGCCACCTCAGACCGCGCACCGAGTCCAGCAGGGCACCGTAGAGAATCCGGTCGTGGCCATCATTGCGCGGCGTGCGCCGCATCGTCACACCCTTATGTCGCTCTTGGGCGCCGACACCTGCTCGAGCAGGTCATCCACCATCCGCTCCGCAGACAGCCCCTCTGCTTCGGCGGCGAAGTTGAGCAGGATGCGGTGACGCAGCACCGGATGAGCTACTCGCCGTATATCTGCCGGCGTCACGGCGCTCCGGCCATCGAGCATGCAGTTCGCCTTTGCGCCGAGTATGAGTGCCTGCCCCGCGCGAGGCCCGGCACCCCACCGAACGAACTGTCTCACCACTTTCGTAGCATCCTTCTCGTCGGGACGCGACGCACGAACCAGTCGCGCAGCGTATTGAAGAACCACATCCGCAACCGGTACGTCCCGAACCATGCGCTGCAGCGCGATTGTCTGCGCCGCATCTATCACCGGCTCGAGCGGCGCAGGTTCGCGCCCCGTCGTGTTTCGGAGAATGGCGATCTCGGCGTCCTCATCCGGATACGAGACTCGAATGTCGAAGAGAAAGCGGTCGAGCTGCGCTTCCGGCAGCGGATACGTCCCTTCCTGCTCGATCGGGTTCTGTGTGGCGAGAACGAAGAACGGAGCCGGCAGTGCCATCGTCTCTCCCGCTACCGTCACGCTGTGCTCCTGCATCGCCTCGAGCAGCGCTGCCTGCGTGCGCGGCGGCGCACGGTTGATCTCGTCAGCGAGCAGGATGTTCGCGAAAACCGGTCCCTGGACGAACCGGAAATGACGCGTATGTGAACTCGCGTCCTCTTCCATCACTTCCGTGCCGGTGATATCCGACGGAACGAGATCGGGGGTGAACTGAATTCGCCGGAATCCCAGTCGCATCGCCTCGGACACGGATCGGATCATCAGCGTCTTCGCGAGGCCCGGCACCCCCACGAGCAACGCGTGTCCGCCAGCGAGGAGCGCCATCAGGATCTCGTCGAGCACGCGCTCCTGGCCCAGAATCCGGCCGGCCACCTCGGCGCGCAGCCGTGCGGCGGTTTCAAGAAGCTCTGCGCGCTCACTTGGTATCATCGGCACGCGCGACACGATCGAAGGTGCACTCATTTAGAGAAGTACGACGAAAGTCGAGGCCTCGTTGGGCGGATCGGCCTCGCGCGACTCGCCTCGACGTCGTCATCGTCATGATCAGTCAGGAGGAATAGGGAGCCGCAATGGCGCGTTGGTTGAACGCGCCGGAATGATCCAGAATGAATTGCCATCGAACCAGAATATCCCCAGCTGATCGTAGCGAGTTGCGAGTGCCGTGATGGAAGCCAGATCGGCGGCGAGCGCAAAGCTCGCTTCGCAATGCGACCCGTCCACGCTGCAGGCGCCAACAAGCGCATGACTTAAGAACGTGCTCTCGATTTCCTTCTGTAACATATCGGTGCGCACCCTGTTTACGGCGGGCTCCTGGTAGATCCCCATGGGATCACACGCTGTAACGATCCCGAAGGAGATTCCGAGCCCGATTGCCCGGAAGGAGGCAGCAAGCTCAACCGTCACCGCTTGCCTCAGGTCGACCACCAAGCCTTGAGCGGACGAGAATGTGAGTATAGTGTCGGGATACTGGCCCCACACTGCTGCCATAATCGCGCGTCGAACGTGGAGTGTTATGATCCAGACGGTATCTGGGGCATCTCGATGGGCAGCGTAACGGTGAAGGCGCTCCCCTCTCCCACGCTGCTCTCCATCGTCACGTCGCCACCCAGAAGCCGGGCAAGTCGCCGAGTGACGCTCAGGCCGAGACCGGTACCGCCGACCCGACGAGTGCTCGGCTGCTCCACCTGCCAGAATGCATCGAAGATCTGATCGCGATGCTCCTGTGCAATGCCAATCCCGGTATCGCGAACGACGTAGCGTACGACGCCCCCGTCATGCTGAACGATGAGGGTTACGCGGCCGGCCGGAGTGAATTTCACGGAATTCGACAGCAGGTTGACGAGGATCTGTCGCACCTTACCGCCATCGGTGGACATCGGCAACGCGTAGCCTGTCGCTACCACCTCGAGCGGCAGCCCCTTTTCTCGCGCCAGCGGCTCCACGAGCATGGCAGCGTCCTGTGCCAGCTCGTTCGCATCCACATCTTCTGCCTGTACGACCTCTCGGCCGGCATCCACCCTCGAGTAGGAAAGGATCTGGTCGATAAGGTGAAGCAGATGCTGCGCGCTCGCCTTCATGCGGCCCAGCTGATGCTTCTGGGCTTCGTTCACGGGCCCGGTGATTCCGTCAGCCAGCAGCTCCTCATAGCCGATTATCGCCGAAAGTGGCGTCCTCAGTTCATGCGACATCACTGCGAGAAAATTGCTCTTCGCGGTGTTGGCGCCCTCGGCGATCTCTCGCGCCTTCTGCTCACCGGCGAGCAACTCTTCGCGCACCACGTCGCTTTCGTGCGCCAGGTGGGCAGCCCAGCTTACCAGCCAGAGGAAGATCGCTACGGTGGCGACCACGTACAGCGAGACCCCGAAGGGCGTGTCGTACCA
>JALYYT010000318.1 GCA_030946285.1 Gemmatimonadota bacterium | reverse complement strand
TCAATGCGTGACGCCTCGTCGCGCGGCGTGTGATAGTCGGGGTGCAGCAGCGTCGTGAAGAACAGCGATGGCACACCGGCGCGCGCGTAGGGAAGATGGTCGCTCCGGAAGTACCAGCCTTCGGGCTGAGACGGCCTGTCCCATGAACTGTCAACGACAAAGTGTGTAACCTGGCGGTTGGCGTCGAGCGCGATCTGAACGAGCGCTGACGAATTGCGATGCGGCGGCTGGCTGCCGAGGAGTGCCGCCGTATCCGGACTGTTTCGGCCGATCATGTCCCCGTTCAGCACTGCCACGACGGACGAAAGTGGTACAGTCGGGTGCATGGCAAACCAGCGCGAGCCGAGCAGGCCGCGTTCTTCGGCGCCGTGCCACACGAAGAGTGCAGTGCGGCGGGCTGGATGCTGTACGAATGCGCGACCGATCGCCAGGATGCCGACCGCAACCGACGCGTTGTCATCGGCGCCGTTCCAGATCGAATCGCCATTCACGGGAAAGCGCACGCCATCGTGATCCGTATGTCCGCTGAACAGTACGTACTGGTCTCGCACAGCCGGATCGGTGCCCGGCACTTTCGCGACGACGTTGACGGACGGATACACGAAGTTGTCCACCGCCAGGTGGAGGTCGAGACGACGCGCGGACGCCATGCGCGCACCGATTGCAGTGGGCACCCAGATAACGGGCGGTCGGGCGGAAATCCGCTCACTGCCAGTGGTGTCCACGTTGTAATAGCCGCGGCGCATCGGGACTGAAACCGCTACAAACTGGCTGTCGGTCGAATCGTCCGCGACGAGAATCACCGCCGCCGCGCCGGCCTTTTCCAGCGCATTGGAGCGCTCGGCGATCGCGACGCGCGTGTAGCGCCAGGATCGCAGACTCACGCCAGCAGCGGGAGATCGCACGGCGGGCAGAATCGTCGCTGCTGCTGCCTTGCCGTGCAGGTCGAGCTTCGCGATACTGTCGGGCGAGGCGGTCCCTACCCATACGATCGGAAGGTCCAGAGCCGCGTTGACAGGATTCACGACGGCTGCGTCGCGCCAGAGCACGAGCGGCGCACCGTCGATGCTCGCTGAGCTGTTGTCCGATGTGCGGATACGACGCATCGGCCAGAACTGGAAATAGGTACCGTCGTCACCTGCTGGCTGCAGTCCCGCCTCGCGTGCGCGGTCCGCTTCCCACATGCTCGCACGCAATTCGTCGAGCGTTCCCGCTTCCCTCCCGCGCATCGCGTCGCTCGCGAGCGCGTACAGATCGCGGCGCAGTTGCGCGGAGTCAATCGCGCTCAATCCCGGCGGCATCCCGGCTGCTGGCGACGACCCCGTTGAAGCGGCGACAGGCGGCATGCATCCCGTCAGCACGACGGCTGTGATCAACGACCCCAGCAGCGTGCGTTTTGCCGCCGTTGCAGGAGCGATGACGAAGGTAACGATTCCACGACGACTCATTGTGGTTGTCAGTTGAGGGTCAAATGCAGGACGGTACGTTTCTACTGCGCCAGCACGCGTACCAGGCGCGCCAGGTTCTTCAGGTCGTTCAGATCGAGCACTTCCGCAGGCGAATGACTGTAGCGACCGGGCCATCCAAGCTGTGCACCGATCGCTCCTCGCGCCACGAACGGCACCGCGTCGGTCGATCCCTTGGTGGTTCCGACCTGCAGCGGAATGTGATTCGCGCGTGCGATGGACTCGATGCGCTCCTGCTCCGCGGGAAACATGACCATTCCGTCATCGGAGGCTCGGAGCACAGGACCCTCACCGAGCGGCGCGTGCGCGAACACAGCGGATTCAAGCGGAGTGTCGGAAGAGACGAAGGTGTCTATCGCGTACACGTGATGCACGGATGATCCGATGCGTCTCGCAAGCGCAGTGGCGCCGTTGAGTCCGAGTTCCTCTTCAACAGACCACACGAAGATCAGCTTGTGCTGCAGCTTCGCCGGATCAATTTCACGCAATGCGAGAAGCAGCGCGGTATCGCCTGCGCGGTCGTCGAGCGCTCTGGCGGTGAATCGGGTGTCACCGATCCGCTCGCCCCGCTTGTACGCGGTAACCGCATCGCCCGGACGAACGCCGGCGCCATCGAGTGCACCAGCACCAGGCCCGAACCACGCCGTGAGTGAATCGGGGCGTCTCAGATTGGCATGCTCGCGGGGCACGAACACGCCGCGTGGTTCCGGTGAAATCGCATCGGGACCGTGCACGGTACTGAACACGATCGCTGGCTGTCCTTCCCACGCCGCGCCGTTCAGACCGCCCTGCGAAGTGAGTGTCACCATTCCGTCGGGCTCGATTGACCGGACGATGTAGCCGACCTCGTCCATGTGTGCGAGAAAGACCGTCGTGTCCCGGTCAGGGCCCACGGCCACGATCAGGTTTCCGGCCGAATCCTGCACGGCGATCCGACGCGCCCAGTCAGGAAGCTCCGAGCGTATCGCACGCCGAATCGGTGCCTCGCGATTCCCGACTCCGGGCTGTTCGACAAGGTACGCCAGCATCGCCGCAACGTATGAAAGGCTGTCCTTCTGATGAGTCGATACGAGTGCGGGCGCGGCGAGAACGAGCCACGGTGACGCCGACATCCTGACGCCGGCGGCAATTGCCACCGATGAGCCGAGCGAATCAAGATCGGTGACGTCGACGCTCTCGACCAATGATCCTGGAAAACGCGCGCGAATGGAAACGCGATTCAGCGAATCGAGGCCGACATCAGGCACGCCTCGTGTGGGGCGGGCGATTCGCGTGCGCGCGATGTTCGTTGGTGCGCCTCCGGTGAGAGGTGCAGACGCAACGAGGGTGGCCGAGTCGAAGGCGCCGAGCCGTGCTGCAGCGGCGTCGAGTCCGCGCCAGCCGAAACTGCTCTGGGTCGAGAGCACAAAAACCGTCTCACCGGAATGGCGCGGATCGCCGGCAGCAGCGCGTGCGACCATCGCCACCGCCGCGCAACCGGCGCGGCCGCTGACGTCGGGACCTGCTACGAAGTGCTCGTACTCCCATTGCGGCATGTCGCGAGCGACGGGATCCATTAGAGACACGCCCATATCCACAACTTCACGACGTGAGCGAGCGCCGATGTCCACCCAGAGCTGATCAACGTTGACGACCAGTGTGTCGGCACGGTGCTCCTGCGCGAAGTGCACGTTGTCCACCGCGACGACTCCGGGGACAACGCCATGCTTTGTGAGAACCTTGATCTGCTGTGCCTGTTGAAACTGGTCGAACAGCGGATGTGTGACATTGGAGCCGACGCGGCGTAACCGCAGGTAGCCCTGATCCGTTATTCCACCGACGACGAAGCCCGGATGATCGAGCGCGCACGCGACGAGCCGTCGCGGATGCCCGGAGCCGGTGCTCGTGATGAGATTGCCAGCCTGGTCGCGATGCCAGCGACCGTCGGCCGCGATCACCGCATTGGTGAGGCGCGATTCATCGCCGGGCGGCGCGTCGAATCGGAGCCAGGACTGCAATGATGCGAGCGGCGGCGGCACGGGCGGAGCCGGCAGGTCCTGGCCTCGAGCTGCATTCGCAGCAAGCGCACCATACAGGGCGATCGCCAAACCCGCGCGATTGAGTCTGGAATACATCGGTGTTCCGATTCCTTCAGGAGGATTGTGTAGGGTCGCTGTCCGGCGCGCCTTTCCAGCATTCGGGTCCGTCGTTAGCCGGCGAGTTGACGTAGAGAGATACGGGCTCGGAGTCCAGATCGTTCGAGCTGCGCTCGATCACTGCCGCGATGCTTTCGGACGAAGTCGTGCCGTTCAGCCATGCGTCCGCGTCTGCTTCCCCGATGATCACCGGCATTCGATCGTGGATGCGTCCCATGGCTTCATTTGCGTCGGTAGTGACGACCGCGCAGGTCTCGAGCCGGTCATCCTTCGGTCCCCATCTTTCCCAGAGAGCCGCGATCGTGAACGGGCCATCATCAAGGCGATGAATCCTGAAGGGCGTCTTGGGACCGGTCACGTTCTTCCGCCACTCATAGTAGGAATTCACCACGATAAGCCCGCGGCGCTTCGCATATGCTTCGCGATACGCAGGCTTGCTGGCGAGCGTCTCGCATCGCGCGTTGATCATGCGATTGCCAATTGCCGGATCCTTTGCCCAGAACGGAACCAGTCCCCACTTCATTCGCCGCGCTTCACGCTCGCCCTCGTCGTCAACAATCACCATCATGTCCTGCGTGGGAGCAATGTTGTACCGTGGCGTGTACCACGGCGGTACATCGCGCACACCCTGCCGAAGCAGAAACGGCCGGAGGTGATCCGGAAGATTGGCGAGTGACGTCCTACCGCACATATCCCACCTCCACGCGACACGCGCACGCTGCATCCGGCACGGGGAACAGCGCCGGATTGAAGATCGCGGCGAGCGTTTCCGTGCCGTCAACGAGTCTTGGCCCAGGGCGGCTCAACAGCGAGTTCGAGTCCATCGCCCACACCGGAAGCTCGCGAGCCCACGCCCATTCGTCTCGTGCGAGCATTACCCGCGCTGCGACCACTGCTCTCGGCATGTCATACCCGCACGGCGCCACAACGAGGATCTCCGGTTTCGCCGTGCGAATCTCGTCCGCGCTTCGCACCGTGGAGTGATCGCCCGCATTCGCCATGAGCTCGATCCCACCCGCTCGGCGCACGAGTTCCGGTACCCAGTGCCCCGAGGCGAACACGGGATCGGTCCACTCGATCACTACCACACGCGGACGCGGCGCTCGCGCGGCCTCGAGTGTGTCATGCACTGCACGCAACCGTGCATCGAGCGACTCTATGAGCGATGACGCTTCGGCCGCTCGTCCCATGGCATTTCCGATAGCGGCGATGTCGTCGCAGATTCCATTCCACGTTGACCCGGAGGTTGTAACTACCGCTGGCTCACTGGTCAGCCGCGCGGTAATCGAGCGCACGTCGCTCTCACTTACCGCGCACACATCACAGAGCGCCTGCGTAATGACGAGATCCGGTCGCAGCGCGTCGATCGCCCGCCCGTCCACCGAATAGAGCGACTCACCAGCGTCGCTCCGGGCGCGAACCGAGCGGTCAATGTCGAACGCCGTCGCTGCGGCATCGAGTGACGAGCAAGTCACTCTCGGCATTCCCCGCACCACCAGCGGCGGATAGTCGCACTCGTGACTTATCCCGACCAGCCAGTCCCCGGCGCCGAGTGCGGCCACGATCTCCGTGGACGCAGGGAGGAGACTCAGTACGCGCATGAGCTCAGCCTTTGCGGCTTACGGTCGAGGAGTTGCTCGAATTCCACAGATGGAGTGTAGCGTAGCTTCGCCATGGCCGCCACGCCTGCGAGAGCTCCTCCGCGCGCCTGGCGGAGATTTCGCCCAGTTGACGCCTGAGAATCATGTCCTCGCTCGGAAATGCGTCGGTCCAGCGCAGCGCGCGCATCGCGATGTAATGAGCAGTCCAGCTTCCGATTCCCGGGAGCGCTACGAGCCGCTTCATGGTCGCGTACGGCTCACTTCCCGCTTCGAGCGCGATCCGGCCTTCGGCAATCTCGCGCGCTATTGTGCAGATGCTCTGTGCGCGGGCGCCGGTCACCCCCAGAGCGGTAACCGCATTCACCGGGGCACTCGCGATTCGGGTCGCAGTCGGAGAAAGGTGTGTCAGACCCGGGATCGTCGTGGCCAGCCGCTCACCGAATGCGCGCACCGTTCGGGCTGCGACGGTCGTCGCCGCCTTGACCGATATCTGCTGTCCGAGAATCGCGCGCAGGGCCAGCTCGAATCCGTCGAAGCAGCCGGGCACCCGCAAGCCCGGGTTCCGCGAAACGAGCCCCGCGAGCTTCGGCTCGGTCATGAGCGCAGCCGCGATTATATCCGGACGCGCGCCCAGGTCGAAAAGATTGCGCAAGCGTCCGAGCAGCGCAGGAAGCACCGGCATCAGCGAATGTGTGATCTCCGCGTGCAACACGCGCTTGCCGGCTTCGTTCGTCACTTGCACCCAGCCCACATGATCACCGATGCGAACGGTACGCGAGTAGTTGTTGTCAGTGACCGTTTCCACGCCTTCCAGAGCGCGCGCGCCCAGAAAGGCGAGCAGCGCCTGCCAGTCGAACGGATCCCTGTACGAGAGCTGCAACGTGAAGGTGTCACCAGGCAGGACCACTCCGGCTGAGCTTGCAGCCCCGCTGGCGGCCGCGCGCCGGAGCCTTGTGGGCGGCATCCCGTACCGACGCTTGAACGCGTCGTTGAATCTCCGAAGACTGGAGAAACCGCTGGCGAAGGCCACCTGCGTGATCGGCAGCGCGGTTTCAGTGAGGAGTTGCTTCGCCAGCAGCAGCCGCCGCGTCAGCACCAACTCGATCGGCGAAACTCCAAGCTCGCGTTGAACGATGCGGCGAATCTGCCGCGAGCTCCACCCGAACTTCGATGCCACCAGCTCGAGCCCCGCGCCGTCATCGAGCATCCCTTCGTCTATGCGTTGCGCGACGAGCGCGGCGATTCGATGCGCGTCATCCACGGGGGCGTTGCCGGGCGCGAGCTCGGGTCTGCAGCGCAGGCAGGGCCTGAACGACGCCTTTTCCGCCGACTCCGCGTTGTCGAAGAACCTGCAGTTCGCACGCTTTGGCGTCCGGGCCGTGCACACCGGACGGCAGTAGATGCCGGTCGAAGTCACTCCGACGAAGAAGATTCCGTCGAAGCGAGGATCACGCGACGCATACGCGTCATAGAGCGATTGATGGTCGGGTGCCATAAGTCATGATACAGTGCCGATGGCCGAGCGCCAGCCATTTTCGGACAACTGAGAACTGGCTAGTCGACCCTCGGGCGACGCAACTCCGAGCCTACCGTCGCTCAAATCCCGGCGCACCGTGCTTCGGCGCGCCGGGTGCCAAACCGTATCCCTTATTCAGCGATTCACCGTATGCATCGACGAGTCGGGGTAACGGTTTCCCGATGCCACTCCAAGCGGCGCAATCGCGTCTATCCGGGCCATCTCTCCCGGCGTCAACGAAACGTCGAGCGCGCCGACGTTCTCCTCCAGGTACTCGACGTGCTTGGTTCCCGGGATCGGTACGATGTCGTTTCCACGATGGAGCAGCCAAGCGAGCGCGATCTGGGACGCGGTGCAGCCCTTGGTCGCGGCAAGCTGCTCGATGTGCTTCACCACATCCAGGTTCTTCTGGAAGTTTTCACCCTGGAACCGCGGCTGGTTGCGGCGATAATCGTCGGCTGGAAGATCCTCGAAACTCCGAAACCGGCCTGTCAGAAAGCCGCGCCCGAGCGGGGCGTACGCGACGAAACCTATTCCCAGCTCGCGCACGGTCGGAAGGATTTCGTCCTCCACATCTCTGCTCCAGAGTGAATACTCGGTCTGCAGCGCCGTGATCTGATGCACGGCGTTTGCGCGTCGGATGGTGTGCGGTGCAGCCTCGCTCATCCCCAGATGCCGTACCTTGCCCGCATTCACCAGGTCGGCCATTGCGCCGATCGTGTCCTCGATGGGGACCTCTCTATCCACGCGATGCTGGTAGTACAGATCGATGTGATCAACGCCGAGGCGCTCGAGCGAGGCGTCGCACGCCTTGCGAACGTATTCCGGCGAACCGTCGACACCGATGAACGCACCGGCTTCCGATCTCACATTGCCGAATTTCGTGGCCAGTATGACTTCGTCGCGACGATCCCTGATAGCCTGGCCAATCAGCCGTTCGTTCGTGTACGGACCGTACATGTCCGCAGTATCGAGAAAATTGAGCCCCAGTTCGAGCGCGCGGTGAATCGTCCTGATGGATTCGGAATCGTCTCGACCCGTGTAGAAGTCGCTCATTCCCATGCAGCCGAGCCCGAGGGCAGAAACTTCGAGTGATGCTTTGCCGAGCGTGCGTCTGTCGATCATGTGAGCTGCTGGATTTCCGGATGTGAGAAGCGGCGTGGACGAACATTGCTGTTCAACTTCCACGCCGCTCCCCATCCGCCCTGCCGAGTGCTCATGAACCGCCGGACAATTTCAGACCACCGAGGGTGAAGCGAAATTCCTTCGCCGTGGAGTCATAGCTCACTGTATAGGTCGTCGGGTACTTGCCCGCCTTCGCCCACGCCGTAGGCTGCGGAATCGCCTGTGTCGCGTTGGGATGCGTCATCAGGTAGGCTTTCGTCACCATGGGCTCCATGAAGATGAACTGTCCATCCCAGGATCCATAAATGAACGTGTTGGTGAACGGCTGTCCGTTCAGCTCGGGCGAGGCAACGCTCGTCCAGTGCAGACCCATCTGTGGCACAGCGTTGGCAGCGGGCGCTCCTGGCGGCGCGACGTAGCTGGCGGGGATGAAGTTCGCGCTCGGAAAGTTTGCGGCCTTTGTCGCGTAGCTCGGATCGGACGGAAGGATCGCGTTCTCCGCGGCACTGCTCACCATGTAGAAGTGCAGATCGAAGTGCGGCTTTCCGTACAGCTGTGGTGGCTCGTGCCCGTTGGGATTCCAGCCGACCTCTGCGTGGTCGAACCCAAGGTTTGCCGCAGCGGTGGGCAGCGCCAGGGTCACCATGATTGCCGACGGACTGGGGCCTGGAGCAGTCGTGGGAAGGTTGTTGAGTGTGGTTTCCGTCAGCGCTACTCCAAGCGCGATCGGCGCTCCGGAGGCATCAGTCTGCAGAAAGGTGCGCGCCGTGCCCTGGCCGACGCTGGCGGACGGCCCGTATGTCGTTGCAGCCTTGCTGTCCGGTGCATTGGTATTCGAGCAGGCCAGCGCGACGGCCGCCGCCGCAACGCCAAGTCCTGCGGCGAGACCAACTGCTCTGTTGTGATTCATGCGACTCGCTCCGTGAATTCGCCCCTGACGGGCGGGCTTCTGTTGATGGTTCATCCACTAAGCGACAGATCGCATGCCTATTTTTCAGCCGGTTTTCCGGACGGGGGAATGGGCGCCTGTTCGCTGCACCCTCCCGGACTTAAGATTGACCGGTGAACAATGACCGCGACGCCCAAGTCGAGCGAGTCTTCGCCGAGCTGATCGAGCTTGATCGGGATCAGCGTGCAGCGCGCCTGTCATCTAC
>JALYYT010000312.1 GCA_030946285.1 Gemmatimonadota bacterium | reverse complement strand
CCGCTTCAGATTAGTGCGTCCGGGAACGACGTCATTCGACCTTCACCCGATGCAGATGCCCACCCTGCCCCTGGTCCACCTCCAGTGGATTGATTACGCGCTCATGGCGGTGTACTTCGCCTTCGTGCTGGGTATCGGATGGCTGCTAAGACGATCCGCCCAGACGAGCACGGATTTCTTCCTGTCGGGGCGATCGCTCCCATCGTGGGTGACCGGACTCGCTTTTCTCTCCGCGAATCTCGGCGCGCAGGAAGTGATCGGCATGGGAGCGTCCGGAGCAAAGTACGGAATAGCCACGAGCCACTTCTACTGGATCGGGGCGATTCCGGCGATGGTATTCGTCGGGTTGTTCATGATGCCGTTCTACTACGGCTCCCGCGCACGATCGGTCCCGGAGTACCTGCGGCTCCGTTTCGACGAGAAGACGCGCACATTCAACGCGGCCTCTTTCGCAGTGATGACCGTGTTTTCTTCCGGCATCTCGATGTACGCCATGGGCAAGCTGTTCAATCTGCTGCTCGGCTGGAGCTTCAACGCCAGCGTACTTGTGTCGGCAGTGATCGTGCTCGCCTACGTCATATTCGGAGGCCTTCGAAGCGCCATCTACAATGAAGTACTGCAATTCTTTCTCATCGTCTTCGGATTCGCGCCGCTGGTCTACCTGGGCCTCCGCGCCGTTGGCGGATGGCATGGACTGCAGCAACGACTCGCCGTCGCCGCGCAGGCTCATGGGTATTCGGCGGGTGCGTACACGCACGCCTGGACCGCGATGGGCAGTCCCGCAAACAATCCGATCGGCGTGGAATGGTTCGGGCTTGTCATGGGCCTCGGCTTCGTACTGTCCTTCGGATACTGGTGCACGGACTTCCTCGTAGTGCAGCGCGCCATGGCGGCGAATTCCATGAGCGCCGCGCGACGCACTCCGCTCGTCGCCGCCGTTCCGAAAATGCTGTTTCCTTTTCTGGTGATTGTCCCGGGGATGATCGCGCTGGTTCTCACCAGCACGCATTCCGGTTCTGCGACTTTCGCTCACGGAGTAGGTGAGGGACTCATCCCGGCCAAGATGACCGCAGCCGGCGCACCTCTCCTGGATTCCAGCGGACGCATGGTCCTCGATTACGACCTCGCCACTCCCATGATGCTGGTCAATCTCTTTCCGTCCGGAATGCTGGGTCTTGGCCTGACGGCGCTACTGGCGTCCTTCATGTCGGGCATGGCAGGAAACGTCACCGCATTCAACACTGTATGGACGTACGATATATACCAGAGCCATATCCGCCCCGGTGCATCTGACGAACACTATCTATGGATGGGTCGCGTCGCGACGGTTGGCGGCATCGCGCTCTCGATCGCCGCGGCGTACGTCGCCGCATCGTTCAACAACATCATGGATCTGCTTCAGCTCGTCTTTGCGTTCGTCAATGCACCACTGTTCGCGACGTTCGCGCTGGGAATGTTCTGGAAACGCACGACTGGACACGGAGCGTTCGTCGGTCTGCTGAGCGGTACTGTTGCGGCAGCGATCCACCACGGTCTGTCGCTTCCCGCCGGCGCGAGCCCGGGCGTGAAGGGCGGATACCTCGGAACGGTATGGACATACCCGAGCGAGCTCGGCCAGACCTTCTGGACAGCCATCGCCGCGTGGGTAACCTGTTTCGTCGTCACCATCGTAGTAAGCGCGATGACGAAACCGCGCGCCGAGTCGGAACTGCACGGACTGGTTTACTCCCTCACACCGAGAGCTTCGGATTCCGCCGCAACGTGGATTCAGCGACCCGCGGTGCTTGCGACCATCATTCTGATGATGACTCTCGGTCTCAACCTCATCTTCTTCTGAGGCTATCATGAGTTCGGTCACCGCGTTCGACATACGCTACCCGATCGGCGGACTCTTCGTCGTTCTCGCTGGGCTGCTGATCCCGTACGGTGTGTTCGTTCAGCCTGCCTTGCCGTACGGCGACATCAACATTGACTTCTGGTGGGGGCTGTGCATGCTCGTCTTCGGCATCTCACTTCTTGCCCTTGCGCGCGCCGCAGACCGGCGGCACCAGGCGCATGCATCTGTACCTTCAAGCGAGGAGACGGGCGATGTGTAACGGGCCTTGTGCAAGCCAGCGTCGCGGGTGGAGCGGATTCGCAATCGGAACCGCCGTAGTTCTTTTCGCCGGAACACTCACCGGCGCGCGACCGGGTCGGCACGCCGTTGGTAACGGACTCGCACTGACCCCGCCGATGGGGTGGAACAGCTGGAATCATTTCGCGTGCAACGTCAGTGATTCGCTGATTCGCGAGACTGCCGATTCGATGGCGGCAAACGGAATGCGAGATGCCGGGTACAGGTACGTGGTCATTGACGACTGCTGGCAGGTCAGCCGGTCGGCTGATGGAACGATCGTCGCCGATCCGGTGCGGTTTCCGCATGGAATTCACGCGCTCGCGGACTACGTGCACTCGCGCGGTCTCCAGTTCGGTATCTACACCGACGCCGGCACCAGGACGTGTCAGGGAAGACCGGGAACCTTCGGCCATGAGGATCAGGACGCGCGAACGTACGCGTCCTGGCACGTGGACTATGTGAAGGAAGACTGGTGCAACGCCTCCGGAATGGATGCGCCGACGCAGTACGCGAAATTCCGCGACGCGCTCGCTCATTCGGGCCGTGCGATCGTGTTCAGTATCTGCGAATGGGGTCACAACCAGCCGTGGAACTGGGCGCCGTCCGTGGGCAACATGTGGCGCACGACCGATGATATCGAGGACCGATGGACCTCGATGCTCGGCAACATGGACATTTCGGCCCAGCATGCGATAGTTCAGAAGCCCGGCGCATGGAACGATCCGGACATGCTCGAAGTCGGGAACGGCGGAATGACCGACGCCGAATATCGGGCGCACTTCAGCATGTGGGCGATGCTGGGAGCTCCGCTGATGTCTGGCAACGATGTGCGCAATATGTCGGCCGAAACCCGGGCGATCCTATTGAACACGGAAGTGATCGCGGTGGATCAGGACTCGCTTGGAGCCCAGGCGTTCATCAGCTGGGAGCCGTCACCGGAAATCCAGGTATGGTCCAAGCCTCTGCGCGATGGCTCGATTGCTGTCGCGTTGCTCAATCGGTCCACCACAGAAGCAAAGATTCCTGCCAACTTCTGGCGCGCCGGTCTGCACGTGGATTCGGCCACCGTTCGCGATCTATGGTCGCACGTCGGGCTGGGCGGGTTCAAGGGACAATACGAAGCGTCCGTGCCCGCACACTCGGTACGCATGATTCGCGTCACGCGGCTTCACCGACCGCGCGACGCAAGATCATGACGCCAGTCTGAAGTCATCCTCCACGCGCCGGATAATGCTGGTCGGGGAGTTCGAATGCGGGAACAGCAGCGCGTCACTCACTGAAGTGAGCGCGATCCGCATTACCCTGAAGCGCTCGGACGCGAGCGCATAGAAGTCGCTCACGCCGGTGTCTTTCGCCAGCCGGTGGTCGGCGGCAAGCGTGTAGCCCCGTCTCCCCATGGACTCATAGTACTCGAGATCGGGCCCGCCCTTTCTCCACCGGCGTTCCTCGATGTGGTCGGGGAAAACCCCGCTGAACCATAGGGCGTAATTCCCGAGATGCGTGCGCGCCATGAAACTTCTCTTCGGGTCGGAGCTGTCGGCCGCGGCGAGGATTGCGCCGAGCGTATCATACGTCTCGTCGTCGAACCGGCTGATGCGCTGTGCCCTGTCTCGCATTCCGAATTCCATGAACAGCGATGCAAGGAAATCCGCGAGACTCCTGTCAGCCTCGCCGACATGTGTGAGCGCATGACGCATCACGACGTAGGCGACGAGTGAGTAGGAAGCGATGATGCCGCGGTCCGTACGCAACAGACCCACCAGGAGCCGCGGATCGTCCAGCAGGACATCCACGCCTTCGGTCGCGAGCCTGCGCTCGCCTTCCTCGAACTCATCGGTGCGCCCCGAAGCAATCACGTGGAGCGCGAGCTGAGCATCGTCCCGTGTGAGTGAAGCGCGAACATTGGGCTGAACCATGCGCGTACCCTCTGGCTGAGTGCTGCGTTGAAGTATCGGCAACAGTACGGCCAGTATGGGTATTGGAAATTCGGCGCCAACAATTCCCCGCGATCCGAGTGCCGCAGTCAGCACTCGGATCGCCGTGCTGCTTAATGCATTCGAGTCCCCGTCATTCGGAGCTTCAGCACCGAATCGGCACCCTTGGTCTTGTAATGGGCGACTGTCTCACCGACAAGTTGATCGCCCTGACGGCGAACGTAGCCGGCGGTAGTGACCTCGACTCCTTTGCGCCGCACGCTCGAGTATGGACCCGAATTGATGAGGATGCTGTCTCCCTGTGCCATCGCGTGGACAGGAACGGTCAGCCCGTTCGCGAATTTCTCCTTCCATGCTGAAGAATCGGAGGAAGCCGTCAGGACCAGGCGCGTCGGCGTTGTGTCGCCCGATTCGGGAACGCTGACGATGTCCCAAGTACCCGCGACATCGCCTATTGCGATGTTCCCCGGGGCTGGCGGCGTTGCAGCGGGTGCCGCGGCACTAACGGTAGCTGCGGCGGCAGTAGTATCGGTCGCGCTCGCGTCAGGTTTGGCGCAGGCAGCCAGAAGCGCGACAGTGCAGAGTAGCGCGCCGAGAGAAGGAACGGAGTTACGCATTGGGACCTCCGATTTGAGTGCGCTGGCGCGGGAAATCCGCGTCCGGCTACACTGGATGCGTGAAGGTACGGCGCCTCAGCGTGAGTGGCAATCAGTCTGGCTCGAATGGCAACTCGCCCTTAGCTGGGCAACAGAAAGCCCGGCACGACCAAAATCGTCGCCGGGCTTGTCGCTGCATTCAGTTGCCCCTCCTGGGGTCGAACCAGGACTCTTCCGCTCCAGAGGCGGACGTGTTGCCAGTTACACCAAGGGGCATCGGCGCGCCTTTCGGCTCGCAGATCCACAAAGTTAAACCGGGCCGCCATCCCCATCAACCCCGAGGGCGCGCCGGGACGCGCTCGGTCACACCCGGCAACCCTGACCCACCTTCCCGCGTACTTATATAATTCCAGCGCTGGACGTCCACCGGCCGCCATGCCTGGCCGACCGGATCCCTTAGCCTACCCACAAACCCGAAGAATGAAACGAATTTCCTTCCTTGCGGCTTCCGCTCTCGCACCGGCACTGCTTGCCGCGCAGGCTCCTGCGCCGCAAGCATCGACCATCGTTCCTTACCCGGCAACTACTCTTCCCCTCAAGCATACGCCCCAGCCCACCACGGCCGGCATCACCGCCGAAGATCTGATGACGCGGCTCTACATCTTCGCGGATGATTCCATGCAGGGTCGCGAAGCCGGGACGATCGGGAATGTGAAGGGAACGGACTATATCGCGGGCGAAGCCCGGAAGATCGGGCTCATTCCCGCAGGCGACAACGGCACCTACTTCCAGACGATCCCACTCAAGATTCGCTCGATAGATGCCACTTCGACTCTCAAGATCGGTGACGCGACTCTCGCCTACGGCACCGACTGGGTCGCCAGCGGCGCGAAATCCGTGAATCTCGGCAATGTTCCGGTAGTCTACGGAGGACAGCTCGGCGATTCCACTCAGATGATGGCCGCGGGTGCCGGCGCTGGCAAGTTCGTCGTGTTCAGTCTCCCACAGGGCGCATCACCCCGCGCGACGCGCGCAGCAGCACGTGCTGCCGAAGGCGCCGTCGCAGTCGCGATCGTCGGCCTCGATCAGATGATGCCCTTCTTTACGCGTCCGCAGACTTTCGTGGACGATCCGAGCAACGCGCCGGCGACGATACCTCCGCCCACGATTCTCCTCGCCCGCGCAGCGGTAGACCGTCTGATGGCAGGCGTCCCGTCGCCTGCACCGGGTACTGTCATGGCGTCCCCTGTGGCGATTGACCTCAAGCTGTCCGTGACGCCGGTCCCGTATCCTGCGCGCAATGTCGTAGGCATCGTACGTGGCAGCGATCCGAAGCTCAGCAACGAGTACGTAGCGCTCGGCGGACACAACGACCACATTGGCTTCAATAACCGGCCCGTTGATCACGATTCCATCCGCTTCTTCAATCACATCGTGCGCCCCGGTGGCGCCGAGGATGGCGGAAA
>JALYYT010000165.1 GCA_030946285.1 Gemmatimonadota bacterium | reverse complement strand
ACGCGATACAGCGCCCCAGTGCTCGTGTTCTCGATCATCCACAATGCTCCATCCGGCGCGACGGCGACGTCGCGAATCTGATGGCCTAGATCCCAGCGATCGACCGCGGTGGCGCCGCCCTTGTTGTCGAAGGTGATGCGAACGAGCGCCTTGGTGGACAGGCCGCAGACGAAGGCCGAGCCATTCCACTGCGGGAACATCTTCCCGTTGTAGAACGTGAGGCTGCCCGGCGCGATGACGGGTGTCCAGTAGATCACCGGCTTGACCAGATTCGGGAGAGAATCCGGGCTCGAGATCGGCACGCCGTCGTAGTTCGCGCCGTACGATACGATTGGCCAGCCGTAGTTCCTGCCGGGCTCGATGAGATTCAGCTCGTCGCCGCCGCGCGGCCCGTGCTCGACTTCCCACAGACGACCGTCGGGTGCGAAAGCCAGGCCGTATGGAGTGCGAAAACCAGTCGCCCACGTTTCAGACGGTGTGAGGTTCGGCCCGGGAAAGGTGTACGTGTAGACGACGGGCGCGGTCCTGGCGAGCGCGGTATTGCGCGGCGGATTGATCACGGGGATCGAGCGCGCGCCGGTCTTCCCAGCTTGAGGATTCCCGGGCGCAGGTTTGCCGTCGAGCGTGAGGCGCAGGATCTTGCCCAGTGGCGAATTGGGGTCCTGCGCAGGTGTCATGCGCTGGCGTTCACCGACGGTCAGGAACATAAAATGTCTGTCGGGAGAGAAAGCGACCGCGGCGCCGAACTGTCCGCCCTTGCCGCCTTCGCCGTCGCGCCAGATCACCTTCAGGCCGTCCAGACTCGCCCAGCTCGGCCCGATGGACAGCTTGGCGCGCGCGAGTGCCAGGCTCGAACCGCTGTCGTGCGGCTCGGAGTAAGTGAGGTAGACATTGTGGTCCCGCTTGTAGTTCGGCGACAGATAGACGCCGAGCATGCCGCCCTGATCGTGAGCGAGAACGGCGGGGACATTCTTGACGGGCGTCTTGGTGCCCTGCTGAGTTACCAACCAGACAGGGCCTACCTTTTCAGTGATGAGCATCCGGCCATCGGGCAGGAACGCAATGCGCCACGGGAGGTTGAAGGTTACGACCGGGGTCATCGTGAACGGAAGCTCAGGCTCGGGCTTCTGATGGCCGGCGTTGACCTGGGCTCCAGCCACGCCGGACATGAATGTCAGACAGAGTGCTACACGTGCGAATGGCTTCATTGATTTTTCCATGAGTTTGCGGTCATGACGAATGTATACAGGGGTCAGAGTGCAATATTCTGCCTTTCCACCAGCGGGCTGCTGCCGGATCCAACGAAACCATATTCAGGTAGACTGAATCCAAGCCTCAGTACGGCGCGGCGCGGACCGGCAGGGATTGAAGGCGCACAAGGATCGCGAAAGTCTGCAAACCACACTCTGACCCCAGTTCACTTATGCGCACCCCGTTCAGCGCCGCGGCAACCGCTCGCATTCTTGCGTTAGCCGCAACGCTTCTCAACGCAACGCCAGTCCGCGCGCAGCAGCAAGCCCGGGCTTCCGCTATGCCGTTCCACGTCGAGGAAGCAACCATCGCGCAGATCCACGCCGCGCTGAAAGATGGCTCGCTCACGTGCGTCGGTCTCGTGCAGCAATATCTGCGTCGCATCGATGCATACGACAAGAAGGGACCCGCCGTCAATGCGATAGTGATGGTAAACCCCGACGCCGTCGCGACCGCCGCCGATCTGGATCGCCGCTTCGCACGCGATGGGATCACGGAGCCGCTGCAGTGCATTCCGGTGATTGTGAAGGACAACTATCAGACCGCGGGACTTCGCACCACCGCCGGCTCTCTGTCCCTCAAGGAATTCATACCTCGCGAGGACGCGTTCGTGGTTCGGAAGTTGCGCGAGGCGGGCGCGATCGTGCTCGCAAAATCCAACATGGCCGAGTTCGCATTCAGTCCGTACGAGACGGTGAGCTCGATTCTGCCAGGCTACACGCGCAACCCGTACGATCTGGCCCGCGTCACCGCTGGATCGAGCGGTGGCACCGCGGCCGCGGTAGCTGCTGACTTCGGCGCCGTGGGACTCGGCACCGACACTGGCAACTCGATCCGCGGTCCGTCGTCATTTCTGAGTCTCGTCGGAATCCGCCCCACAATGGGACTCACGAGCCGGAGCGGCGTTGTGCCGCTCTTTCTCTCGGCGGATGTCACGGGACCGATGGCGCGCAGCGTGGCTGACGCGGTGGCAGTACTGCAGGTGATGGCCGGTCCGGATGCAGCCGACACAGTCACCATGCATAGCGCCGGAAAGATTCCGCGCAGTTACGCCGCGTCGCTCATACGTGACGGACTCAAGGGTGCGCGCATCGGCGTGCTGCACCAGGCGTATGACAGACCGAGCGCGGGTCCGGAAGTGATGAAGCTGTTCGGTAGCGCGCTGAATGACATGCGCGCGCACGGAGCAACGATCGTGGATCCAGTCGCGGTAGACAGTCTCACCGCGCTCTTCCGCATCGCGAACGCACCGTGCAATCCATTCAAGTACGATCTCAACCGGTACCTGAGCGCGCTCGGCGCTCAGGTACCGGTCCACAGTCTGGACGAGATCATCAAATCACGTCAGTTCCATCCCTCCATCGAGGCACGACTGAAGGACGCGCAGGCGGTGACCGAGCCGCCGGAGCAGTCCGTGGGCTGTCGCGAGCAGCAGGAATTTCGTGCTCGGTTGCGCGAGGCAGTGCTCCATCTCATGGACACCAACAAGCTGGACGCACTGGTATATCCAACCTGGAGCAACGTACCGCGCCTGATCGGCGACCTGAACACTCCCGCCGGCGACAACAATCAGCTGTTCTCACCAAGCACCGGCTACCCCGCGATCACCGTACCAATGGGTTTCACGCGTGGGGGAACTCTGCCGGCAGGCGTGCAGTTCTTCGGCCGAGCGTGGAGCGAGCCGGAGCTGATCAAACTGGCCTACTCATACGAGCAGGCGACAATGCACAGACATCCACCTCCCAGCACGCCCGCAATACGGTGAGTCTGACGGACGCCGGAGTTGGGCGGCTGCTTCTCGGGTGTCGAGGACATTCTTCGCGAGGTTCCGGGCGTCATCGACACCGACGTGGGCAATCGCTCGGGGTCAGACACCGTCTTGAAAAGCAACGCGGTGCAGTGGCATTTCCATGTCGAAGACTTTGCCAGATCTGATGACGGCGTAGATCAGGTCTTGTGCCGTCTGTCAACGAAACGCGCACGGCGCAAGACCTAATCCCTCCGGTACTCTCTTGCAACCCGGCCACGCACGGGCATCTTATGCTGCATGCGTGCAGCGTTTTGAAGCAGCATTGCAGCCGACTGGGCGTCAGGCGACCACCTATCACGACAACAAGGAGAGCGGTTATGAAGGCCGATTGGATCGTAACGGCCGCAGTGTTCGCGCTATCGACCACGGCTTCGACAAAGCATGAGACAACGGCTCAGCCCGCAGTGACGCCTGCCACTTTCGTCAACTCGGCCGAGATCAAGGCAGCGATAGACAAACACAACACCGGCGCCTTTTCAGATTCCCCACTCCGTGTCGTACCGATTGAGTCAAAGTACAACGTTGGAATTGCCGTGGTTCGTCGAAGCAAGGTCAATGGCCGTATGCTGCCTGATGCACTGATTCATGACGATGTCACCGAAGTCTATCAGATAGTCGAGGGTGAAGCGGTGATGGTCACAGGTGGAGCATTACAGTCGGCAAAGCCCCTAACCGCCGTACCAGTCGTTAACGAAATCGGCCCGAGTTCTGCGGGTCAGTCCATAGTCGGGGGAACATCGCATCGTGTAGCTCCCGGCGATATGATCATCATTCCCCCGCATACTCCGCACGGTTTTGTCGATATCGCGACGCCGCGCATTGTCTACACGATTATTCGCATTGACCCACAAAAGGTTCTTGAATTACGTAGCAGACCGCAATGAAGTCGCGTCGCCGGTTCTGCGGCTACGGACTTTCGCCTTCGAATCGATCGCTTGCACACCAGCGCAGTCGCGGGCCGTACCAGAAGCGCCACCCCGTCGTGCCCAGCGCGTTCGAGGCGTTCTATGGCGGCGGGCGCTGCTTCGCATGGCAATGAATGTCGGATCGAGCGCACGAAGGAAGATCGTGGTCATGTCTTGCCCCGCGAAAAAC
>JALYYT010000296.1 GCA_030946285.1 Gemmatimonadota bacterium | reverse complement strand
GCTTGGTACCATCGGCTGCATCAGAATCCTCATCTGGCAGCGACTCGGCTGGTATGACTACGGTATTCACCACAATCTGGTCGCCATCACCATCGGCGCTTCGCTCGTGGGTGTGGTGACCTTCGGGTCCATGGCCGGCTCGATGCTCCCGTTCATCCTCAGGCGCCTCGGATTCGACCCGGCCAGCGCGTCAGCGCCGTTTGTCGCTACACTCGTGGACGTGACCGGACTGGTGATCTATTTCTCCGTCGCGTACGCGATCCTTCGAGGGACGTTATTGTAAGACGTGACTGAATCCATGATGCCCCTGAATCCGCCCGGTTCGCCGCTCTTCCGCGACCATCTCGACTCGCGGGCAGCCGCATGGATCAAGACCTGGGACAGCAATACACGACCGGATGTGGTGCTGGTCGGGGCGCCGCTCTCGCGGACATCCATTTCGCACTCCGGAGCCTCCGGCACGCCCCAGGCAATGCGCGGGATGTTCTCCGCGGTGTCCACCTACAACCTCGATCACGATCTGGACCTGTCGACGGCACTCACCGTCAGCGATGCGGGCGACGCGCTGGTCCATGTAACTGATTCCTCCCGCTCGCGGGCCGGAATACGCGACGCAGTTGCGGCGATACTCACACGGTCGCCCCGTTCCACGCTGATCGTGATGGGAGGCGATCACTCAATCACTGCTCCGTCCGTGGAAGCTTTCCGCGACCGCATTTCCGGCTCAGTTGGGCTGGTTCAGCTTGATGCTCACATGGATCTCCGCAACCTCGAGGACGGTGGCCCCACCAATGGCACTCCGATACGGCAACTCCTCGAATCGAAGACGCTGGAAGGCCGCAACATCGTTCAGGTAGGGCTGCAGTCGTTCGCGAATGCACGCGCGTACCGCGAGCTCGCGAAGGATGCCGGTATCACACAGATCACGGCGACCGAGGTAGCAGCGTCTGATTCCCGTGACATCGCGCGGCGGGCACTCGACGTGGCGGGGGCTGACACGGAAGCCGTGTACGTTACGCTCGACATGGATGTGCTGGATCAGGCGTTCGCGCCCGGTGTACCAGCTCTCGTTCCGGCAGGGCTAGCTTCGCGACAGCTCTTCGAAATGATGTTCGTGCTCGGCCGTGATCCAAGAGTGCGCGCGCTAGACATAGTGGAGGTAGATCCGACGCAGGATGCAAGACGCGCGACGGTTCGCGTCGCCGTGTACGCGATGCTCACTTTCCTTACTGGCGTCGCGCTTCGCGGCGACAGATCTTGACGAACGACGTGGACACGGTAGTGCTCGACGGGAATTCGCTGACCATCGCCCAGGTCGTCGCCGTGGCGCGCCACCGCGCGCGAGTATCCGTCAGTGACGCAGCTCGCTCACGAATGGCGCGATCGAACGCCGCGGTCAACCGCGTCGTCGAGAACAACGAAGTGGTGTACGGAGTGACGACAGGATTCGGCAAGTTGTCCGAGATGGCCATTCCGCACGAACGGCTCGCCGAGCTGCAGGTGAATCTGATCCGGTCGCACGCCGTGGGCGTCGGACCGCTGCTGAGCGAAGAAGAAGTGCGCGCGATGATGCTCCTTCGCGCCAACGTGATATCTAAAGGTTATTCCGGCGCGCGCGCATCGCTCGTGGATCTCCTCGCTGGAATGCTCAACGCCGGACTCTTCCCTCCCGTTCCGGAGCAGGGAAGCGTCGGAGCGAGCGGCGATCTTGCGCCGCTGGCGCATCTCGCGCTCTCGATGATCGGCGAAGGAATACTGATGAAGGAGGGTACGTCAGGGCCCGCCGAGGAGATGCTGCTCGCGAATGGCCTGCAGCCGGTGGCGTTGGGGCCGAAGGAAGGGATCACCCTCATAAACGGAACTCAGGCCCATACCGCGATCGCGGCGCTGCTCGTGCACGATACCATGCGACTCTGGCGCGCGGCTCACGTCGCGGCGGCCATGTCGCTCGAAGCGCTCAAAGGGACGCCGGTCGCGTTCGATGCGAGGATTCAGGAGGCGCGTGGCCAGCTCGGTCAGATCGAATCGGCTCGAGTGATGCGCGCGCTTCTGGTCAACAGCGAGATACGGGAGTCGCACGTGGCAAATGACAGACGTGTGCAGGATGCATACGGACTGCGCTGTGTGCCACAGGTTCACGGACCCGTGCTCGATGCCTTGACGTGGATCGAGGGCGTCGTAACAAGGGAGCTGAATGCTGCCACGGACAATCCGCTGGTGTTTGACAACGACGAGATGTTGAGTGGCGGTAACTTTCACGGACAGGCCGTTGCGATGGCGCTGGATTTTCTGGCGATCGCCGCGACGAATCTCGCTGTCATCAGCGAGCGCCGCATTGACCGGCTCGTGCACCCTGACCTCAACGAGGGGCTACCGGCGTTCCTGTCGCCGGATGCGGGCACCAACTCGGGCTTCATGATGGCACAGGTGACCGCCGCGTCCATCACCAGCGAGTGCAAGGTGCTCGCTCACCCGTCGAGCGTGGATTCCATTCCCACCGATGGAAGCAAGGAAGACGTGGTGCCAATGGCGATGGGTGCTGCGTGGAAGGCGCGCCGAATCGTGACGAACGTGCGCAACGTGCTGGCGGTCGAACTCATGTGCGCTGCACAGGGCATTGATTTTCGTGCGCCGCTTGCTCCCGCGATCGCCGTTGGCGAAGCACAGCGACGAGTGCGCGCGGTGGTGCCGCGACTGGTGCGCGATCGCGTGATGAGCGGAGACATTGAACGCATCGCAGCCGAGATTTTCAGCGGTCGCTTTGACGATTGCGTGAGCGTGGGTGAGACAGCGTGACGGAAGGGGCAAGGACGGTTCGCGCTCCGCACGGAAGCGAGATCACCTGCAAGGGCTGGCAGCAGGAGGCGGCGATGCGGATGTTGATGAACAATCTGGATCCGGATGTCGCCGAGCGACCTGACGACCTGGTGGTGTACGGCGGGATGGGCAAGGCTGCGCGTGACTGGAAATCGTTCGATGCGATAGTGCGCGAGCTTCGCGATCTCGAAGATGACGAGACGCTCCTGATCCAGAGCGGCAAGCCGGTGGGTGTGCTGCGCACGCATCGATCGGCGCCGAGGGTTCTCATCGCGAACAGCAACCTGGTGGGCCGGTGGGCGACCTGGGAGAAGTTTCGCGAGCTCGAGCGTGCCGGACTCATGATGTACGGCCAGATGACGGCCGGATCGTGGATCTACATTGGGTCACAGGGCATCGTTCAGGGCACGTACGAGACGCTCGGCGCCGTGGCGCGAAAACACTTTGGCGGCTCACTGGCGGGACGCCTGGTCGTCACTGCGGGCCTTGGAGGAATGGGTGGCGCTCAGCCACTTGCGGCGACAATGCTGGGCGCAGCCTTCCTCGGTGTCGAGGTTGACGAGAAGCGGATAGACAAGCGGATCGAGACCGGATACTGCGATCGCAAGGCGCACAGGCTGGACGAAGCGCTACGCTGGCTGGATGAAGCGCGGCTGTCGGAATCGGCTCTATCGGTCGGACTCGTGGGCAACGCGGCCGACGTGATACCGGAGCTCGCGATGCGCGGGGTCGTTCCGGACGTGCTCACCGATCAGA
>JALYYT010000292.1 GCA_030946285.1 Gemmatimonadota bacterium | reverse complement strand
GTGCAGGAAGATCGCGCTCGACGAGGCGAGCGACATGAGCCAGGAATTCACGCAGAATCCGCGGAACGCCTTCTCGCGAATCGCCTGCTCCTCTTCCTGTCCCATCGAAGCCCACACATCCGTCGTGACGACATCCGCGCCGCGAATGGCTTCGGCCGGATCCCGAACGAGATTCACCGTCGCCTTCGTTCTCGCCCGGGCCAGCAGCGAGGCGTCAGGATCGTAGCCGTCCGGGCAGGCAAGCGACAGCTCGAATCCGAGCACGTACGCAGCGTTGATCCACGAATTCGCCATGTTGTTCCCGTCACCAATCCACGCGACCTTGCGTCCGGTGATGCTGCCCATCTGCTGCCGGACAGTGAGAATGTCGGCCAGTACCTGGCACGGGTGCAGCAGATCCGTCAGCCCGTTGATCACGGGCACCGTCGACTCCCGAGCCAGCTCTTCGACTTCGGCGTGCGAAAACGTGCGGATCATGATTCCGTTCACATACCGCGAAAGTACACGTGCCGTGTCCGCGATCGGCTCGCCGCGGCCCAGCTGCACATCACGCGGCGATAAAAAGAGAGCGTGTCCGCCCAACTGGTATGTGCCGACCTCGAAGGATACGCGGGTACGGGTGGACGCTTTCATGAAAATCATCGCGAGCGTCTGGCCAGCCAGCGGCTTGCGGTCGTACGCGCCGGTGCGCATCGATTCCGCCAAACGAAACAACGAGTCCAGGACGTCGGACGAGAAATCGGGAATTGCGAGGAAGTCGCTATGTTCGCGGGTCATGTGTCAGAATGGCAGGAAAAAGGCAGAATCGCGCCTGCTCAAAGCTAGCAGCCTCCGGCCCCGCTGCGCACCGGACGAACCAGACTCCACCCGGGGCCTGCCATCTTCATCGCCAGGCGGACGCCGCCGCGACGTCAATGTCCCACGCCCGGACCGACTAAAGTATGTACCGCCTCAGGTCCTCGTCCTCGATGACCTTGTGCAGCCTGTCGCGGACCATTTCCGCGTCCACGTTCACGGGGTCCTTGCCACGATCCGGCAACTCATACAGCAAGTCCTCGAGCAGCGTCGTCATCACGGTGTGAAGTCGCCGTGCTCCGATGTTCTCCATTCGATCGTTGGCCTGCGCGGCTGTACGTGCTATCTCGGCCACTCCGTCAGCCGTGAAAGTGAGCGCCGCTCCTTCGGATTCCACAAGCGCCGCGTACTGCTTGGTGAGGGCATTCTCCGGTTCCGTCATTATTCGAACGAAATCAGCTTCGGTAAGAGGCTGCAGCTCTACACGGATCGGGAATCGTCCCTGGAGCTCCGGAATCAGATCGCTCGGCTTCGACACATGAAATGCGCCAGCAGCGACGAACAGTACGTGATCCGTCTTCACGTTGCCGTATTTTGTCGACACTGTCGAACCCTCCACGATCGGGAGGAGATCGCGCTGCACTCCCTCGCGCGAGACATCCGGTCCGCCGGCCTCACCACGCTGGCCCGCAATCTTGTCAATCTCGTCGAGAAAGATTATCCCCATCTGCTCGACTCGTTCCAGTGCGTCCGTGACCAGTTCGTCATGATCGATGAGTTTCTCGAGCTCTTCGTCCATGATGATTCGCCGGGCTTCGGGAATCTTCACAGTGCGCTTCTTCGATCGCTTCGGCATCATGTCGCGAAGCATGTCGGTGATGTTTTCCATGCCCTCGGCACCACCCTGCGGCACCATCATGTCGAACATCACCGGAGCATTCTGGCGGACGTCGATCTCCACTTCGCGATTGTCCAGCTCACCTGCAAGCAGGAGCGACTTGAGCTTGTCACGGGTACGCTGCTGCCGGTCGCGAGCCGCCTCCGCCTCCTTCGTCACACCGCCCGCTCCGGACACGAAGAACACCTGATCGTCCGTGGTCGCGGTTTCACTCTCTGCGCGCGGCGCAGTGTCCGCCGGAACGGGAAGCAGCAGATCGAGAAGCCGTTCATCCACCCGCTCGTTGGCGAGCTCCTCGACTTCACCTTCGCGCTCATCGCGGACCATCGTGATGGCTGCCTCGACAAGATCGCGCACCATGGACTCCACATCGCGGCCGACGTAGCCGACTTCGGTGAACTTCGACGCTTCCACTTTCACGAACGGCGCTCCCGCAAGCTTCGCGAGACGGCGCGCGATCTCTGTCTTGCCCACGCCCGTGGGCCCGACCAGGATGATGTTGTTGGGCGCGATCTCGTTGCGGATCGCCTCCGGCGCACGCTGACGGCGCCAACGGTTCCGAAGCGCAATTGCGACTGCACGCTTTGCGTCCCCCTGCCCGACGATGTAACGATCAAGCTCATGAACGATCTGGCGGGGAGTGAGATCGGCGAGACGCGCCAGCGCCTGCAACGTGCGTGGTGATGCCATCCCTACTCCGTCGGTTCTATTACCGTGATGTGCGTGTTGGTGTACACACATATCTCGCCGGCAATCGTCAATCCACGCCGCACGATGTCGCGCGGCTCCAGTTCCGTGTTCTGCACCAGGGCCCGCGCCGCCGCCAGCGCGTAGGTTCCGCCAGAGCCAATCGCCAGGATCCCGTCATCAGGCTCGATGATGTCTCCGGTCCCCGATATGATGAAGCCATGATCGCGGGATACGACGATCAGGAGTGCTTCGAGCCGCCGCAGGACTCGGTCGCTTCGCCAATCCTTCGCAAGGTCCACCGCCGCGCGTGGGAGGTTGTCCGGAAAGCGCTTCAGTTTCTCCTCGAATTTCTCGAAGAGCGTGAAGGCGTCGGCCGCCGCGCCGGCAAAGCCTGTAAGCAGCCGACCGTTCTGGAGGGTCCGGACCTTCTGCGCGTTGGATTTCATGACGGTGTCGCCCACCGTGACCTGGCCGTCGCCACCCAGAGCCACCTTTCCGTTCCGGCGTACCGCCAGAATCGTGGTCGCGCGAATGGTCGGGAGAGTGCTGTGCATAAGTAAAGAAATAGCCGCGCGCCCCGTTTTTGCACTCTGAATGAGCGCATAGGCCAGTTTGGCGGGCGCTGTCCACGATACCGCCTCGAAGCCGACAACCCCGGGAGTCCCTCGTTGCGTGTTGAATACTTGCCCATCGGCGCCGGCGTCATCATCGCCTTCATAGGGTTGGCGATAGTCTGGGACGCCAAGGGTCCTCCGGTCCGTGGGCCGATCCGGGACCGACGCCGGCGTTTCCGCGCCCCGATCGACGCCACCGGCGAACTTCTGGCGGGTCTTGGTATCCTCCTGCTCGGAGCCGCCCTCATCGGCCGCGACTGGCGGTTCGAGACGGTCACCGTGCTGCTTGGTACACTTCTCGTACTGATCGGAGCACTCCTGAACCGCCGCTACTTTCGCGAGGTGTTCCTGTTCCGGGGATCGGCTCGACGAGACGCCGGAACTGACCCGCATGTCCGGACGAAAGGGAACATCAAATCCGGAATTCGGTAAATTCTTGGTACCGGTAAACATTAGCTTTGGACCGCAGCAGGCAGTCAGGCAAGATGTTTGCTCACGACCGTACCATGCATTCTATCAATACGAATCTCCTCTTTAACGCGCTTCCTGCGGAATCCGCGAGCTACCTGGGCGAACATCTAGAGATCATAGACGCGCCGGCTCGGATGGAGCTTTTCGAGCCCGGCGACGCGATCAGTAAAGTCTACTTTCCGATCGATTCGGTCGTGTCGGTCACCGCGCCAGTCGGCGGGGCGAACGGCGAAGTCGCCACGGTCGGGCTCGAAGGGATGCTCGGACTCCCGGCAGTCTTCGGAACGAACCTGGCCAACCTGCGGCTATTCGTTCAGATCGCCGGAAAGATCGCGGTCCTTGACGCGGACCATTTCCGCCAGGTTGTGGCTACGGATGAAGGCGTTCGAGCGGTGATGCTTCAGTATGCCCACGCGCTGTTTCTTCAGATCGGTCAGTCAGTAGTCTGCAATCAACGTCATTCGCTTCGACAGCGTTCGGCCCGCTGGCTGCTCATGACTCACGATCGGGTACCGGGCGACCAGTTCCACCTCACTCACGAATTTCTGGCAGTGATGCTCGGCGTACGGCGCGCAGGCGTAACGGTGGCAGCCGGCAACCTGCAGAAGGCCGGACTGATCCGGTATCGTCGAGGCGAGATCTCCATACTCAACCGGCCCGGGCTGGAGGAGGTGTCGTGTGAATGCTACCGGTTTATCTCAGACGCGTACAAGCAGCTCATCGGTCAGGTCATATCGAAGACGTAGCCAGGATCGTCGTATCCGGAAACTCAATCCTCGCGTGAGGCGGAGTGCCAGCGCATTTCCGTCGCGTCGGGTGGTCTGAGCAGCAGGTCCAGCGCGAGCCACATCAGTCGCGAGACCGGATAAAGAACGATCGGCGCGGCAACCATCGCTACCAGGAGCGAGTACTCGACGCCGGCCCATGGGACGTTCGGCCACCGCCACACGATGACGATTAGCAGCACCATGGCGAAGAGAACTTCCGCTAGCGCTATGTTGAAGAACATCCCGCCCAGATAATAGTCCTCGCTCTCGCCGCGCTCGAGCCGTATTCCGCACCGGTCACAACGAGTCAGAAGCGTGAACCAGTTCTTCAATACGTGCTTACCACCGCAGTTGGGACAGCGTAGCGCCACGGCGCGACCGAATTCCTTCAACACATCCCTGATCCGCGGCATCACGATCTCGCCGCGGCTCGTCATCTCCCCGGGATCGCCCGCACGCATCACTTCCGCGTATCGCCAGACCGGCTCGAGCAGCCGTGCCGATGGATCCTCCGGAAAATCCTCGGCGATCTCACTCTGCCGGATCTCGCCGTCGGCGGCGGTGAAAAGTAGAAGGAGCCCAGGACCGCCGCGGCTACTCGCGGCTCCGGATGGTCCAGGAGCGCGCTTGCGCTCCACCGTCCATGACCGACCCTGCACGAACAGGTAAAGCAACATCGTGCCGTTGCCCGTCAGGCGCGCGGATGCGCGGACTTGTATGCCTGCTTCAGCCGCTCCACGCTCGTGTGGGTGTAGATCTCCGTGCTCTCCAAATAAAAAAAAAAAAAAAGCTACTGAACGGCACGTAGATCCGCG
>JALYYT010000277.1 GCA_030946285.1 Gemmatimonadota bacterium | reverse complement strand
GTCATTAACTCAGGCAAGAGCTTCGATATGGCAATCCCATGTTTGGGCTTGCGATTCAAGACGGTATCTGACCCCGTTCTCAGTAGCCTTCGTCATTACCGCTTCACACCCACCCCGCGGACAAAGCTGACTTTGTCGTGCGAAATCCAGCGGGGAAAATGCTGCTGATACGATGCCATCATCACGAGCGTCGATGCCCCTTCGGCTTCTGCACGCGAGACTGCAGCAGCCGTGACATCCTTCATCGCTGAATCCGCTGTCGTCTGGCTGCCGTCACCGACAGCGAATTGCATCACGATCTCGGGGCCTTCCGCGACGATCTCCCGTTCGACTGAAAGGAGCGGATAGCTTCTGCCCGATTTGCCGGTGATCGCGGCGCGATGAGTGTCCGAATCCGGAAGCAGCTGCAGCGCGACGGTGAATGTCGCACTCGCGACAAGTACCTGAAGCAGCCGACGACGGTAATCTTTCGAAATCGCCCGCAATCTGGCGGGAATGTCAACGACCATGCGGTGCGCCCTCATCCGAAGGGCTGCCAATGAAAAATCCCGACTGCATCGTAAGATACGATTCAGCCGGGATTCGATCAGTGGGCCTGGGTAGAGTTGAACTACCGACCTCACGCTTATCAGGCGTGCGCTCTAACCACCTGAGCTACAGGCCCCCGCGATATCTCTGCCACCACACTGTATTTGTGCGCCAGAGGATCGGGAGCCTTGCAAGATAAGAGGGTCACGGGTTCGGGACAAGCGAACTACAGCTTTCAGAGCATCACGGACGGATTCGGTCACGACGGAGGATCTGAACGATCATGTCCCACGCGGAATCCACGTCGGCGCACACCTCCTCCTCTGTTCTGGTTTCGAACGGCTCGCGCGCCACGTGATTCATTGCACCCGCGAGGAGCAGCGACTCGGCGTTCCTGACCTGCTCCTCCGAACAGCCTGCCGCCTGGAGGCGCTCGAGATAGCCGGAGGCCAGCTCTGCGGCACGGCGAGGCACCTGCCCCGAAGTCGAACCGGCGTACTGCCCTGCCGGCCCTTCCCCGAGCTTGCGCGTCGGCGAGCGCGGCCGGTCGCCCGAGATGAGCCAATCCGCCGTTACACCGAGGACGGTAGCCAGCGCGGCGATCACCGCAGGGTCCCGCGGCAGCATCCCGCCGTTCTCCCACCGGCTCACCGTGTTGCGCTCAACCCCCACCACCACGGCCAGCTCGCCCTGGGTGAGCTTCCGCCCTTCCCGACGAAGCTTCTGCCTCGCCGACTTCACGCGGTCGCCAAAGGTCTCTCGGCTGCCGATCCGGTTTCGTATCATAAATCTCTTGACTTGCTACGCCCGGGTATCATATTCCACACCGCAAAGTGTGCGTGATACTTCTAACCGTTAGAAATACAACGTCGAGGTAGCCAAGAATGGCGATGACGCCACTCGAACGCAAGGCGGCGTTCAGGGCGGCCGTAACGCTCCGCCAGCTGACCATGGCAGAAGCGGCCGCGAAGCTGGGCGTCTCCTACAATCACCTGACTCTGGTCATGAAGGGAGATCGCGTCGGGAGCGCCGGCCTCGAGGAGGGTATAGCAGCCATGATCGGTCGCTCCGTCAACGAGGTCTTCGGCCGATCCAGCCGGCACGGCACCCGGCGGCGGACGTAGCCGGCCGACAACTGTCCGGCCGACTACAACCTCCCCGGGAAATCCGGCGGATGCCCACGACAGCGAATCCCGGTCCGATCTTGAATCCGGGCAAAAAAAGGGCGGCCCCGCAAGGCCGCCCTTTTTTCGTCACGTCGTGCAGTCGCCGTCCGGATCAGAGATCCGCGTCCTCACCGTCGTCAGGCGCGTCTATGTCCGCATCTTCGTCGAGATCCGCGTCGAGTCCTTCATCGTCATCCTCGTCATCGTCGTCGAAGTCGTCATCGTCGTCGTCGAGATCGTCGTCATCCAGATCATCATCATCCAGATCATCGTCGTCGTCATCGTCGAGATCATCATCGAGATCGTCGTCAATGTCGTCGTCGTCATCTCCGAGCGTGTCCGCCAGACCTTCGTCCTCGGGGTCTTCCTCGAAGGGTTTGGCCATCGAGATCTGCGTGACCAGACCGGCACTCGTACCAGAAAACAGTGGTACGCCGAGTTCTTCCAACTGCATGTCGTCCGTCTCCATCTGAATTACACGGGGTTCACGGGGAAGTTAATCGGACACCCGCATGTGTAGTCAACTCCCGGTGCCGAATTACGCTTACCCGCCGACTCTGCAAAGGATCAGCCAGCCACGCGCTCACGTTTGGCTTCACGCGACATCTTCTTCCGGTCGTTCGCGCTCAAGTGGCGCTTGCGCAGCCGGATGGCGGCCGGAGTCACCTCGATGAGCTCGTCCTCCTCGATGTATTCCAAGGCGCTTTCGAGCGTCATCGTGCGCGGCGGCTCCAGCTGGATGTTTTCATCGGTGGACTTGGACCGCATGTTCGACATCTTCTTTTCGCGCGTTGGATTCACATCCATGTCGCCCGGCCGGGAATTCTCGCCGATGATCATCCCTTCGTACACGGGATCGGTCGGCGAAACAAACAAGGTCGAGCGCTCCGCGAGGTTTGCCAGCGCGAACGCGACGATCACGCCGGAATCCATGGAGACGAGCGTTCCGCGCGAGCGTCCGGACAGCGGGCCCGCCCACGGTCCGTACTCGAGGAACCGGTGGTGCATGATTCCCGTGCCGCGCGTGTCGGTCAGGAACTCCGAGCGGTACCCGAACAATCCGCGAGCAGGAATCTTGTAGGTGAGCCGTGTCATCCCCTGCCCGGGGTTCTTCATCTCGATCATCTCGCCGCGGCGCGGTCCGAGCTTCTCGATCACGGCGCCCAGGAATTCCTCGGGGACGTCGATCGAAAGCTCCTCGTACGGCTCCAGCCGTTCGCCGTTCGCGCCCTCACGCGTGATGACGCGCGGGCGGGAAACCTGAAATTCGAAGCCCTCACGCCGCATGGTCTCCATGAGGATCGTGAGATGCAGCTCGCCCCGGCCTGCAACGGTCCACGTGTCGGTTGCAACAGTATCTTCAACGCGCAGCGCGACGTTCCGTTCGAGCTCCTTGTACAGCCGCTCACGCAACTGGCGCGATGTAACGAACTTTCCTTCCTTTCCGGCGAACGGCGAATTGTTCACCAGGAAGTCCACCGAGATCGTCGGCTCTTCGACCGAGATTCCTTCCAGCCGCTCGGGAACGTTCACGTCGGTGATGGTGAGTCCGATCTCGACGCCTTCGAGCCCTGCGAGCGCTACGATATTGCCGGCCGTGACGCTGTTCACCTCGATCCGGTCGAGTCCGTCGTACGTGAAGAGGCGCGTGACGCGCGACAGATCCGGGGACGCGTTGGTATCCACCGCGAGCAGCGCAACGTTGTCTCCCACGTTCACGGTTCCGCGCTCGATTCGTCCGATCGCGAGACGTCCGAGATACGGTGAATGGTCGATGGTGGACACGAGCATCTGGAACGGGCCGTTCGCATCCGTGGCTGGCGCGGGTACGTTGTCGACGATCGTCTGGAACAGCGGCGCCAGATCAACCGGCGTCACGTCCATGTCCATCGTTGCCACCCCTTCGCGCGCCGAAGCATACACCACGGGCGCATCGAGCTGGCTGGCGTCCGCCTCGAGTTCGATGAACAGATCGAGAATCTCGTCGTGCACGCGCATCGGGTCTGCGCCCGGCCGGTCGATCTTGTTGATGACCACGATCGGCGTGCGCTTGAGAGCGAGCGCCTTGCCGAGCACGAAGCGCGTCTGCGGCATGGGACCGTCGAAGGCATCAACGACGAGCAGCACGCCGTCCACCATGCGCAAAATGCGCTCGACTTCGCCACCGAAGTCGGCGTGCCCGGGCGTGTCGACGATATTGATCTTGGTGCCGTGCCAGTTCACCGCGGTGTTCTTCGCGAGAATGGTGATCCCGCGCTCGCGCTCCAGCGGATTCGAGTCCATGACGCGCTCCGCAACCACCTGGTTGTCGCGGAATGCCCCAGCCTGGCGTAGCATCTTGTCTACGAGGGTAGTCTTGCCATGATCGACGTGTGCGATGATGGCGATATTGCGTATCTGCTGCTCTTCTGACATAGCCCTGAAATTTAACGGGTTCAGGGGTCGAAAAGTGGCCCGCGTCATGGCGGGACCGGGCCGCCCTCATCCCCGCGAAAGCGGGATCCCTCAACGTGGATTCCAGCAAAGGGATTCCCTCTTTCGCGGTAATGACGAAGGCGTGCCGGAATGACGCGGCTTTCCCGCCCGTGCCCCGGGTGAAGTATCTTTGAGGGGTGTTCCTCCGTATAGCGGCCGTTCTAGGGCTGGTCCTGATCAACGCTTTTTTCGTGGCCGCCGAGTTTGCCCTCGTCCGATCACGCAAGACGCGCCTCGAAGCCATGGCGCGTGCCGGCGATGGCCTCGCCCGCGTCGCGCTCAAGGCTACCTCCAATCTTGCCGGCGCGCTTTCAGCGAGCCAGCTCGGCGTCACGCTCACCAGCCTGCTGCTCGGATGGCTCGCCGAATCGCTGCTTGTTCAGTCCTTCGCCGACTCTTTCTCGCAGCTTCCACTCGGTATCGCCGTCACGACCCGTGCGACGATCGCGACGGTGATCGCGCTTGCCTTCGTCACTTACATGACCGTCGTCTTCGGCGAACTCACGCCCAAGACTTTTGCGCTGAACGAGCCGGAGCGCTGGGCACGCTATCTCACGCCGCCACTGCTGGCGTTCGCGTGGCTCATGGCGCCGTTCACGTGGCTGCTCAACAAATCCGCGGTGTTCGTCATGAAGTCACTCGGACAGAAGCCGCGTCCGCGCGTGGAATCGGTGCATTCGCCGGAAGAGCTGCGCATGCTCGTCGAACAGAGCGAGGAGGGCGGAGCGATCGAGGAAGGCGATGCAGCAATGCTCGACGCCGTGTTCGAATTCTCGGAGAAGAACGCACGCGAAGTGATGACGCCGCGCACCGAGATCGTCGCGATAGATGCAACAGCCACGCTCGATGACATCATCGAGCTGGTGAGCGAGAGCGGCCTGTCCCGCTATCCCGTGTACGAGGAGACGATAGACGACATCATCGGCATCATGCTCTCCAAGGATCTGATACCGGTTCTCGCGAGCAGGCCGGCGCAATTCGAACTCGGTCCGCTCATGCGGCCGGCATATTTCATCCCCGGGTCACGCGAAGTCGAGGATGTCCTCGCCGATTTCAAGCGCCGCAAGGAGCACATGGCGATAGTGCTCGACGAGTATGGTGGCACGGCTGGCATCGTCACCATGGAGGACCTGCTCGAGGAAATTGTAGGCGAGATCCTGGACGAGTACGACGTGGGTGAGGAAGTCGATGTCCGCACTTCGAGCACGGGTGAGACGATCATCTCCGGCGCAACCAACATCGCGGAATTCAACGAGCGGTTCGAAACAACGATTCCGGAAGACGACTACACCACCGTCGGCGGTTACGTGTTCGGCGCGCTCGGCAGGCTACCCGTGGCGGGCGACAGGCTGCTCGTCGGCGACACCACGTTCATCGTCCGCGAGATGGACGGTCGGAAGATCGACTCGCTTGGCGTTGAGTTCCCGCCGACTACGCCGCTCTCCGGCGATTCGCTATCCTCGCACACAGCAGAGTCGCGGCGATAAAGCTCGCTGGATCCGCGACGTTGCGGCCCGCGATGTCCATGGCTGTCCCGTGGTCCGGTGAGGTGCGCGGAAATGGAAGTCCCAGCGTGACGTTTACCGCGCTGCCGAACGAAGCAACCTTGATGGCCGTCATTCCGACATCGTGGTACGGCGCGATGACAGCGTCGAACTCGCCGCGAAGCGCGCGCACGAAGACGGTATCGGCCGGAAACGGTCCGAGAAGACCCAAGTCGCGCGCGGCGGGCCCGAGCAGCGTATCGTCTTCGCTGCCGAAGCGGCCGTGATCGCCAGCATGCGGATTCACCGCGCACAGGGCGATGCGGGGATCCGCTATTCCGAACCAGTCGCGCAGCCCGTCGCGTGTCACTGTAGCGGCCGATTCGATCGCATCGCGTGTAAGTGCCGAGAGCACGTCCCTGAGCGCAACGTGCGTCGTCGCGAGCACTACGCGCAAGCGATCTGAAGCGAGCATCATCGCAACTCGCGATCCGGTGAGCTCCGCCAGCATCTCCGTGTGGCCCGGAAAGTCGTAGCCCCCAAGAAGCAGTGCGTGCTTGTCGATCGGTGCGGTCACGATTCCATCCACTTCTCCAGCGACGGCCAGCTCGACCGCGCGCGTGATCGCGTCGCCACTCGCCTTTCCGGCGGCCGCCTCGGATCCGTGCGCGGTCCAGGACCCGGTACTCACATCCACTTCGAGACCGGCGCCATCGGGGCCGACGACGATCGTCTCGCAAACGCCACGCAGCGCCGGATCTTCCAGCGCTGCGCGAATGATTTCCGGTCCGATGCCGCGCGGATCGCCCATGGTGACCGCGAGCCGCGGCACGTTGACGCCTCCGCGCATCGTCACAACCTGAGTGACACGTACGTCTCCTTTCGGAGTTCGTCGAGCAGTGTGCGCGCCTGCTTCTCGTAAGCAAGCTGGGACCGAATGAACTCGCGCTCTTCCGCGAGGGAGTACTGCCCGGCGTCCGTGCGTGTGAGCAGTTGCACCACGGCGTACTTCGTAAGTCCCGTTGGCGACGTCAGCGGAAATGGTGCTGGAATCGCGGGCGGCTTGTCCGCACCCATCGCCGTCTTGTAGGCAGCGGGGAGCGAGTCTATCGGAGTCGGCTGCAGCAGGCCCTTTTCCTCCGACTTGTCGTGGTAATGCGCCACCAGCGTGTCGAAGGAGACACCCTTGCGCCACTTGTCCGCGACGGTGTCCGCCCGCAGCAGTGCGACGTGCACGTCGTTCGAGTCGATGACCGGCGCAATGAGAATGTGCCGGGCCTTCACTTCCGCCGGCTCCACACGGTCTACCCGGATGATGTGATATCCATACGAGGTCTTGACGATGGGGCTCAACTCACCGGGACGGAGCGCAAACATCATCGCCTCGAACTCGGGAACGAGTCCCGATCCGCGACGGTTCCAGCCCAGGTCTCCGCCAACGTTCTTCGTGCCGGGATCCATCGATTCCCGCTTGGCCATCTCCGCGAAGTCGGCACCCTTCTTCAACTGCACGAGCAGGGACTCCGCCTTTGCCAGCGCGACCGAGTCTGCGTGGGCCGAAGCGCGCGGCGCGACGACGATCTGCCTGAACGAGACCATCGCGGGACGCTTCTGAAGCTGATCCTTGATCTTGTCGAACGCGGTCGTGACTTCTTCCTCGCTGATGCTGGCCGGCTTGGCGCGCTTTTGCAGCTCGGAGAATGTCTTCTGCTGAATCAGTCTGCGCCGGAACTGCTCGAACAACGTCTTGCGATACTCCTCAGGCGATCCGAAACCCGCGGTCTTCAGTTCGTTCCTGAATTCGACGTCGCTCTTGAAATGGGATCGCACTTCCTTGATCTGCTTGTCCACCTGAGGTGCGACATCGGCGTCGGTGACGTCCACCTTCACGTCCTTTGCCTTCTGGACGAGTATTTCCTGATCAACCAGGTCGTTCAGCACGCCCTTGGCCACAGCGAGCTGACCGGCGGGATCCGCCGGCAGCTGCAGTCCTGCGGCGCGCTGCTCGTTCACCGCGGCAGCGAGATCGCTCCACGTAATGACGGAGCTCCCGACGATCGCGACTACACGATCAACGGTGTCAACGCCGCTGGATATCGGCGCTTTGGTGCTGGAAACGGGGACTGGCACAGCACTCTGCGCGGCGAGCGCAGCAGGCGCCGCGACGCAGAGGAATGCAACGACTGACTTCAACGACATGATGACTACGGCTTCTTTGGAGTTGGGTTCTGCGGTTGAGGCGCACCAGGCGGCGCACCAGCCGGCGCACCCTGCGGTGCTGCGCCTGGCATCGGCACTGCGGTCGGCGGCGCGCCGGCGCGCGCGGACGAATCAGCCGCCGCGCGGTTCTTCACTGAGCGCTCGACTGCGCGATCCAGACCCGCGCTGTTCACACTCGCGCCCTGCTTCTCGCGCAATACACTTGCGACCGGCTCCGGCACCTGTACGAACTGCGCCTGGCCGCCGACGAGCGCGTCCATGTACTTGTTGACGCGTGCCGACGCTATGCGCACACGATCGGACTCGGTCTTGCCGCTGTCGGCGAGACTCTTTGGATCCACGCCGAGCTGCGCCCACGCAGCATCGCGCGCCTGGAAGAAGGCGTTGTGAAGCTGCTTCATCTCCTCCGGCGTCGGTCCGACCTTGGCGCTGTCCGCCGCATGCAGAACGAGATCGTTCGTGATGAAGTTCTTGACGAACATCACTACGACCGAATCGGGTGCATTGGCGAGCTGCCCGCGCTGCTGGGCCTGAGCCTGCGGCGGGAACGTAGCCATCCAGCGCGCGAGCTCCGCAGCGGTGAACTTGCCCGCCACCGACGTCGCGATCGCCGAATTGTCGTCACGGTGCGCGTCGGGATCAGCGATCACGAGACGCGCAGTGGCTGCGGCGTCACTCCTGATGTCGACCTTGCCGTTCTTCTGCATGTTGGCGACGAAGGTGCTCTCCGCGGACTGCATCGACTTACCCTTGGAAGCCTGGAGCAGCTCCGGCTTGATCTCGTCGTATGTGGGGCGGCGAATTATGTGATACCCGTAATCGGTCTCGATCACCGGCGAGATCTCGCCCGGCTTGAGTGCGACGAGTGCCTTCTCGAACTGCGGAACCATCGCGCCCTTCGCGAACAGTCCAAGCGATCCGCCACGAGCCGCCGAGGGCGTGTCCTGACTGTTCGCCTTGGCGAGCGCGGCGAAGTTGGCCGAAGTTGCCTGTGCATGCAGTGCGTCGATCTTCTTCCTTGCGGCAGCCTTCACTTCAGGTGTCGCACCCTTCGTGAGGATCAGGATGTGCGACGCCGCCAGAATGTCGCCGTTCTCGAACATGTGCCGAGCAGCAGCGGTATCCTCGACGCCCCACGTCTTCGACACCATCTCGTAGTACTTGCGCGCCTTCATCGTCGAGATCGGAGCCCAGAGCGCCTTGTCTAGCTCCTTGTCCGTCACCACAGTGTCGCCCTTGGCGGCGGACTGTCCGAGCAGCTCGTAATCAACCCACGCATTCGCGATCGCCTGCGCGACGTCCTTGCGCGGCGGCACCTTGGCTTCGTCCAGGAGCTTGGCGAGGCGATCAACGGTCAGCTCTTCCGAGCCGGCCTTTGCGGCCGTGTCGACGTGAGCGCTCATCGCTTCCTTTAGGCCCGAGCATGCTGTCGCGGATACAACGAAAGCCGCGGCAGCGGCAAGGACGAGCGAAGCTGATTTCATCTTGATGTTGGAGTGGGTTTGATCAACGTGAGTGCGTGGACGAGTCCATCCAGCACGGACGCGCCGCCGAGCCGGGTGAGCTTGAGCGACAGAGGATGCGCGCGGCGCACCTCGGCCTGGAATTGTACCTCGTGGAACGCCGAAGAGATCCCCTTCATCGAAGGGACCGCCGAGCCTCTAAAGGTAATACGAGCCTCGTTTCCACGCACCGAGAGGGTTTCGATGCCGATTCTGCCGCCCAGCACTCGCAGCAGGGCGGACATGAAGAAATGGCTCGCCTCCGGCGGAAGCGCCCCGAACCTGTCGCGCACCTCGGCGCGCAGTCCCGCGATCGCCTCGGCCTCCGTCATCGACGTGAGACGGCGGTAAACGTCGAGCTTGGCGTCCTGGGACGGCATGTACTCGTCGGGAATGAAGGCGGCGACGTCGAGCGACACGTCCGATGGCTGCAGCTTGGGGCCGTCCCCTCCGTTCATTACGCGCCGGACGGTCTCCTCCAGCATGCGGAGGTACAGGTCGAATCCCACAGCGTGGACGAAGCCCGACTGCTCCGGGCCCAGCAGATTACCGGCGCCCCGCAGCTCCATGTCCTTGAGCGCGATCCGATAGCCGGATCCGAGCTCGGTGTGATGTTCCAGGATCTTGAGCCGACGCTCCGAGTCGTCGTCCATCCCGTCGGCAGCGAGCAGATAACAGTAGGCCCGGCGATGCGACCGGCCCACACGGCCGCGAAGCTGGTACAGCTGGGCGAGACCGAACATGTCAGCACGATTGACGAACATCGTATTCGCGTTCGGGACGTCGAGGCCGGATTCGACGATGAGCGTCGAGACAAGGACGTCGACTTCACCCTCCACGAACCGTCGCATCACCTTCTCGAGCTCGTGCTCACGCATCTGACCGTGGCCAACCACAATGCGTGCACGCGGCACCAGCTTCTGAATGTGCTGCGCGATCGCGTCAATTGTCTCGATGCGGTTGTGCACGAAGAACACCTGACCGCCGCGATCCAGCTCGCGCGAGATCCCCTCCTCGATGAGCGCATCGTCCCACGGTTCTACGTACGTAAGGACCGGCGAGCGGTCGCGCGGGGGCGTCTGCATGAGTGTCATGTCGCGCAGACCCGCGAGCGACTGGTGCAGCGTGCGCGGGATGGGCGTCGCGGTAAGAGTGAGAACGTCGGTCTCGAGCCTGAGCTGCTTGAGACGCTCCTTGTGCTTCACTCCGAAGCGATGCTCCTCGTCGATCACGATGAGGCCGAGATCGCCGAACGCAACGTCGGGACTGAGCAGACGATGCGTTCCTATTACGACATCGACCTTCTTCGCCGCGACATCCTTCAGCGTTTCGAGCTGTTCCTTATGCGTCTGGAACCTGCTCAGAACCTTCACCACGAGCGGGAAGTCGGCGAATCGGTCCCCGAAGGTGCGCGCATGCTGGTCGGCAAGAATTGTCGTCGGTACGAGCACCGCGACCTGGCGACCCGATTGCACCGCCTTGAACGCGGCGCGCACGGCGATCTCGGTCTTTCCGTATCCGACGTCGCCGACGAGCAACCTGTCCATGGGCCGCGGTCGCTCCATGTCGCCCTTCACGTCAACCGTCGCCTTGCGCTGGTCGTTGGTGTCCTCGAACAGGAACGAAGACTCCAGCTGGCGCTGCCACGTGGTGTCGGGCATTGCCGGTGGACGAGTGGCGACGCTGCGACGCGCGTAGAGATCCAGAAGCTCGACCGTCATCTCCTGAATTGCGGAGCGCGTCTTGTCACGCTGCTGACCCCACCTGCGTCCGCCCAGCTTGTGCAGTCGCGGCGGCGCAACGTCCTCACCGATGTCAGCCGCAGAGCGATAACGCTCGATCTGGTCGACCTTGTACAGCGGAACGTTCAGCCGGTCGCCGCCTTCGTACTCGATTACCGCAACTTCAACAGTTGCTTCCTTCACGAACAGCTGCTCGATTCCTCTGTAAATCCCTATGCCGTGCTCGAGATGCACGACGTAGTCACCTGGAGTGATCGCGCCGAGGGTGTCGATGCCGCCGCCAGTCACATACTTGCGAGCGCGGCGAATGCGTCGCTCGCGACGGAATATTTCGTGATCCGTGAGAACGCGCATGCCCGGATCGGAACCGCGCGGCGGCAGGACGAATCCGCCGGTGAGCACGCCGAGCACGAGTGCCGCCGGCATTGCATCGCGCGCATTCAAGGTGAGCAGCTC
>JALYYT010000259.1 GCA_030946285.1 Gemmatimonadota bacterium | reverse complement strand
AAGAACTGCCTTACGTTCGCGTGCGCCGAGACTCCCCGTGAGAATGCGCGGCTGAACGCCGAGCGGGGCCAGCAGCGACGTGAACGTGCGAAGATGTTGCTCCGCAAGAAGTTCGGTGGGCGCCATGATCGCGGCCTGATAGCCGTTCTCCATCGCAAGGAGTGCCGCGAACAGCGCGACTATCGTCTTGCCACTGCCCACGTCTCCCTGCAGTAACCTGTGCATGCGGCGCGGACTGCACATGTCGGCGACGATCTCGCGAATCGCGTGCGTCTGCGCGCCGGTCAGCGTGTACGGCAGATTCTCGCGCAGCGCTGTAGTCAGAAGCCTTCGGTTCTCGAAGACGATTCCGTCCCTTTTCTCGCGCGCCATGCGATTGGCTCGGCGCTGCAGGAGCTGCACGAAAAACAGCTCGTCGAACGCAAGCCTGTTGCGTCCACGCTCCGCCTCGGCTAGCGACGCGGGTCGATGCACCATGCGGAGCGCGGTGGCCAGGTCAACGACGCCGGCGCGCTGACGCAGCTCGGGCGAGAGCTGGTCCTCGACAAGTGGCAGCAGCGAGTCCAGGTGTGCGTCCACGAGCGCGCGCAGAACCTTGAAGGAGATTCCCTCCGTTGCCGGATACACCGACAGCACCCGGCCGCCGCTGGTCGGATCGTCGTCGGCGCCGAGGTTGACGTATTCGCGTGGAGCGAGCTGGCGTCCGTGGAAGAAGCGAACCGGACCGCTCAGCAGCAGCGTGTCGTCCTTCTGTATCACGCGGTCGAGAAATGGCTGGCCCGGCCATGATGCCTCGATGATTCCGCTTGCGTCACGCACCACCGCCTGGAAGATTCTCAGCCCCTTCCGAGTCGGGATGACGCCCTTGGATATGACGCGACCTATCACCGTTGCGTCCATCCCCGTCTCGAGCGAGGAAATTGGCTGAACGGTGCTTGCATCCTCGTACCGGCGCGGCACGTGCCAGAGCAGATCGCCAGCGGTGATGATACCCAGCTTGCGCAGCGACTCCGCGCGTGCGGGCCCAATGCCCTTGAGGAAATTGATCGGCGTGTCTAGCCGCACACGGCCGGCGGCTGCTGCTGCTGCAGGAGCATGTGCTCCAGCGCCGGTTCGCGCCATCAGTCGCCGACTACCTCGCGCGAGAAGCGCGCGGCGTCGAACCGTTCGAGATCGGTCGCCTTTTCGCCTACGCCGACGAACTTCACCGGCACGTCGATCGCTTCATGCACCGCGACCACGACGCCACCCCTGGCAGTCCCGTCAAGCTTCGTGATGACGAGACCCGTGAGCGGCACCGCCTGCGCGAACGTTCGGGCCTGGCTCACCGCGTTCTGACCGATCGTTCCGTCGAGTACGAGTAGTGTCTCGTGTGGAGCGCCCGGAAGCCGCTTCGCGATGACGCGGTTTATCTTTCGCAATTCTTCCATGAGTCCGTCACTCGTGTGTAACCGTCCGGCGGTGTCGACGATCACCACGTCAGTCCCGCGAGTGATACCGGCATCCACAGCGTTATACGCGACCGAAGCCGGATCTGTACCGGGCGCCGCGCCGACGAAGTCCGCGCCGGCTCGTTCGGCCCACACGCGCAACTGATCGATCGCGCCGGCGCGGAAAGTATCAGCTGCACCAACGAGCACCGACTTGTTCTGCGCACGCAACGTATTCGCAATCTTGCCGATGAACGTCGTCTTTCCCGCGCCGTTGACGCCAACGACAAGCATGACTAGCGGCCGGGATTCAGTCGTGCACAGGTCAGGGTCCGAGTTGCCGGCGCGAAGCGCGTTCTCGACGCCGTTGCTCAACGCCGTCCGGAACTCGTCGGACGTTTGTATGAACCCGCGCTGCGCCTGCCGCGAGATCTCATCCACCAGCCTGAGCGTTACCGGAACGCCGAAATCCGACTGCAGCAGAATTTCCTCGACCTGCTCGAGCGACCCAGCGCTCACGCCACCGCGCGCGATCACCGTCACGTCGGTGAGCGCTACGTCCTTGATTTTTTGCCAGAGCGACCTTCTCGGGAGGTCGCCTTCCTTGCGGGACAGAAACGCCATCGTGTGGATGTATCCGGGCGCGATCGAGCACGCCAGCCTTTAGATTTGAATCTCGTCGCGGTAATCACGGCCGGGACGGCCGCCCCGGGCGTCGAGGCTTGTAATCTACCCAGAGGCCCGGCTCCCGTGCTTACCTGAACGTGGCTGGCACGCTCCTTCCAGAACTCTGAATGTCTTCCTCAAGGCAAACATGTACATAATCATCGCTACCGCCGTTTTTGCCGCGATCGCTATTCTGGTGACGGTCGATGTGGTCAAGCGCCATCGGCGAAAGCGGCGTTATCCCGCGCAACCCGATGGCGTCCGCGAGTGTACGAAATGCGGCACCTTGCTCGCGCGTGGCGCTACCGATTGCAGCAAGTGCGGATCGGACACGGTTGTAATAGTCGTCTGACCTCCGCGAATGGCGGGACAGGAAACGAAAAAAAATCCCGACGATTCAGTTAATCGCCGGGATCTTCATTTCTCGTTGCGCAGTAATCAGCGCATCGCCACTCTGCGCGGCTCATCGGAGCTCGCCATGACTTCGAGCGTGTGCTCACGGATCTCCCGGAAGAGGGCGCTTTCCGATCCGCTCACCGGCTCACCGGTCTGGTTGCGGAGCGCGACCTTGGGGTCGTGCGCTACGCCGTTCTCGCGAATCTCGAAATGCAGATGCGGACCCGTCGCCCAGCCGGTCATGCCCACGTAGCCGATCGTCTCACCCATCTTGACGCGCGAGCCTGCGTGAACCCCGCGAGCAAAGCGGCTCATGTGCCCGTAGCGGCTGATCATTCCGTTGCTGTGGCGGATGTCGATCATGTTGCCGTATCCGGTGTGCGACCCCGCTGTCGCGACGACACCGTCGCCGATAGCATGCACCGGCGTTCCCATCGGCGCCGCGTAATCCGTTCCGGTATGATTGCGCCATGTGCCGAAGATCGGATGCATTCGAAGTCCGAACACCGACGTTATGCGGCGAAAGTCGACCGGTGTGCGAAGGAAGGAGGCGGTGAGTGACTTGCCCTTTCCGTCGTACCACTCGCTGCTGGAATTGCGGCTCTTGAAATGGATTGCTTCGACGACCTGATCACCCAGCGATAGCTTCGCGCCCAGAATCTTGTTGACGATGATCTTTCCATTCGGTTGCTGCAGTCTCTCGACGAGAACGTGGAACTTGTCCCCTTCACCCAGGTCGCGCGTCATGTCTACCCTGTGCTCGAAGATGTCGGCGAGGTTCCAAGCGATGGACCGACGCTGGCCCGCTGACAGCTCACCTTGGCCGACACTGAGAAGCGATGCGATCAGCGACCGGTGGATGGTTCCCGTCAGCGCGACCGTATCGAGCCCGGGCTGGAGGGACGCCTCGACAAGTACGGGCTTGAACCGCAGCTCCGGCACCGACGACTCGGGGACGGATACCACGACAGGATCGAGCGTAGCCACGGCAGAGGCGGCAATCGTCCGGTTCGTCGCCGCGATTGCGGCAGGATCTGAGGGCGATACACGAGGCGCGATGGGCGGCGTAAACAGAATCGCCGCCCAGGCCATCGTACCTACTATTCCATATGTAACGCCACGAGCTGCGACTTCCTTCAATCCATCTGCCTCCGAATAAACGTCGGGATCTCCATATCACTTAACTCCTGATCCCGACCGTCATTCGAGGACGACCCTGGGTTGAATGGCGTCACGCGCCGCGGAATCTCGGGGATCGCTGCCGGCGTCGGCCTGAGCGGCCCTGTTCCGGCGGGCGGACCTGAAAGCGGTCGAACCGTGCGCGTGGCATGCAGCGGAATCACCGGAGCGCCGCGCACCGGCTGCGTAACCGTGCTTCCGAACACCGGCTGCGTCGCCGCCGCGCTCACTCCACGATCGAAACCGGTCGCAATGACCGTAACGCGTATTTCCCCGTGCATCGCTGGTTCGTGTACCGCACCGAAAATGATCTCGGCTTCCTCGCCCACAGCCTCGTGGACAATCTCATTGATCTGGTGCACCTCGCCCAGCGTGAGATCCTCACCGCCGGTGATGTTTACGAGCACTCCTGTCGCGCCGGAGATGGACACGTTGTCGAGGAGTGGGCTGGCGATGGCCTGCTGTGCCGCCTCGACCGCACGGTTCTCACCGCGGCCGATGCCAGTGCCCATGAGCGCCGAGCCGCCGTTCTGCATGACTGTGCGGACGTCGGCGAAATCCACGTTAACCAGGCCCGTCACCGAGATGAGCGACGAAATACCCTGCGTGGCATGGAGTAGAACCTCGTCCGCCTTCTTGAGCGCTTCCTGGAACGGGATCCCCTTCCCGACCACGGCCAGCAGCCGTTCGTTCGGGACGACGATCATCGTATCCACGTTCTTGCGCATCTCTGCGATACCGAGCTCCGCCTGACGCATACGCTTGCGCCCTTCGAACAGGAACGGCTTGGTCACGATTCCAACCGTCAGCGCTCCGGCCTCCCGGGCCAGCTCGCAGATCACGGGCGCTGCACCGGTCCCGGTGCCGCCACCCATTCCGCAGGTCACGAACACGAGATCGGCGTGCGTCATGGCGCGAAGCACCTCGTCCCGGTTCTCCTCGATCGCCTGACGGCCGACTTCCGGCCTCGCACCCGCGCCAAGCCCACGAGTCAGCTTCTTTCCTATCTGAAGCTTGACGTCGGACTTCGAGTTGAGAAGAGCCTGGGCATCGGTGTTGACCGAGACGAACTCCACGCCCTCAAGGCGTTCCTCGATCATCCGGTTCACCGCGTTGCCACCGCCGCCACCGACGCCGACCACCTTCATCCGCGCGTTCTGCGATGTGTTCTCCTCAAACTCAAATATCATCGCGGCAGGCACTCCTAGGCGGGTAGTCTACAGGATCAGAAGGACGGGCTAATATACGCGAAAGTTCAGCGCACGACCATGCCCAGTTGACGATCAAATTCGTTGTACATCACGCGCCAATTTGCAGCGACTTTATCCACAGAGTTCGCCGCTTTCGCAGCTTTGCGACATTGACCGGCAACGATCACAATCCGCGCCTGAACTCACTCGCGACGGATCGGAAAACTGCTGTGAAAACGGACGTACAATGGCGGGCCCACTCGACGGCGAGCGGAATGACGGCCGAGACGCGTCGGTCTAGAAGAAGTCCTCGAGCCAGTTCTTCATCCGCTTCCCGAGCTTGTCCACGCCGGGCGTGTTGAAGTTGCGCTTCGCGCTGGGCGCTCCACCAGCGGCTACGAGTCTGTTCGCACCGTACAGAGCGAGCCCCACCGCCGTCGCGAATCGGGGCGCTTCGACGGAGTCGCTGAGGCCGCCCACTTGCTCGCCGGGCACTCCAACACGAACACCCGTGCCGAAAACACTCGCCGCCAGCTCGGTGATCCCTTCCATCGCCGCACCACCACCAGTGATGACGATGCCACCTGCGAGACGGGATCCGTAGCCGGCGCCGTGAATCTCGCGATGGACCATGTCGAAGATCTCGTCCATTCGCTGATGGATGATGTGCGCAAGCAACTCGCGCGGAATCTGTCGATCACCCTGAGCCACCGTGCTCGGCAACTGGATCACGTCCGACGGATCGACGAGCGGTTCGTATGCGCTCCCGTAGCGCTCCTTCAGTCGCTCTGCGTCGGCCTGCGTCACGCCGAGCCCGTGAACGATGTCGTTCGTGACGATGTTGCCACCGTAACTGAGCGTCGCGAGGTGACGGATCTTTCCCTCGTGGAAGATCGCTATGTCCGTGGTGCCGGCGCCAAGCTCGACCAGCGCCACACCGAGCTCCTTCTCATCCTCGGTGAGCACCGCGAGCGCGCTTGCCAGCGGTTCGAGCACGAGGTCACGTACGCGATAGCCCGCGCGTTCGACGCTTTTCCGGAGGTTCATCGCCGGCGAGCTGCCGATCGTCACCAGATACATCTCCGTCTCGAGTCGAGTTCCGATCATGCCGATCGGATCCCGCACTCCCTTGTTCTTGTCAACGGTGTACTCCTGCGGTATTGCGTGCAGAAGCTCACGGTCCTGCGGTATCGCCTGCGCGCGCGCAACATCGTTTGCGCGGTCAACGTCGGCGCGCGAGATCTCTTCTCCGTTCACGGCTACGATGCCGGTGCTGGTCATCGCGTGCACGTGCTCGCCAGCGATGCCGGCGAAGATTGTCTCTATCTTGGTGCCGGCCATTCGCTCGGCGTCCTGCATCGCCTTCTGGATCGAGCGAGTTGTCTCCTCGATGTCCGATACTATGCCGCGCCTGAGCCCGGTCGTGCGGGCCTGGCCCACACCCAGAATGCGGATGGTAGGATGACGATCGCCGACAGCTTCGGCGATGATGGCAGTGGTTTTCGCAGAGCCAATGTCGAGCCCGGCGACTATGCGTTCAACGTTCATTGAAGCCTTGCGACGACCTGATCGCGATAACGGATGTCCAACTCTGCTGCCCGCTCGTTGCGACGGGCGAGGTCGGATTCAACGGGAAAGATATCCCGGAAGCGTTGCGGGGCCACCCCCGAAGAAGCTCTCACACGAAGCGAGGAGGTCAGCGTGAATACCAGATCAGCCCCCGCCGGCGCCACTTCGCTGATGGTGGCGAACAGTCCTGGGTCGGTCGCGCGTATCTCGCCCATCAGTCGGAGAGCAGGCCTGTCGGCCCTGGTCAGAACTGGCAGATCGAGGCTCGCCCGACTGGGATCAATCGGAAGTGCACGCCCGGTCGAGTCGTACGGAATGAGCCCGTCGTCTTTCGGAACCAGCGCTACCGGCATGTTCTCCCGGATCGTCACCACGAGGGTGCCGGGAAGCCGGCGAGTGATGGTCACCTCCGCTACCTGCGGATGAGAACGGAGCCTCGCTTCCAGTGGCCCGACATCGTCAACGATCGATCTGAGCGTGTCAACTCGCAGCCGGGCAACAACATCCTCGGGCTGAAGGTATGTGGTACCGCGGATATCAAGCTTGCGAACGTGGAAGTACGCGAGCTTGTGAAGGGCCGCGCGCCCCCAGCGTGGTGAGGTCAACAGCGCTACACCGAGAATGATCGCCGCCAGATACCGGTAGCCCGGCTTCTTCAGGCGTTCGGGAAACTTCACTCGCTTTCACCGCGTGCGACGAGGATGTCGCGCAGCTCGCGCGCCGAGTGTGTGATGTCGCCGGCACCCACTGTGACGACCACATCGCCCGTGCGCGCACGTTCCGCCAGAGCGCGCGCAAGGTCGACCCGCTCGCCGCGCCAGATGAGTCCGCCGGCAGCGTTCGCGATGGAGCGCTCGATGAGATCCGAGCTGACCCCCTCGATCGCCTTCTCACGCGCCGGATAAAGCTCGGTGAGAAACACTGCGTCGGCACGCGACAGAGCGCGCCCGAATTCGGTGGCGAAGTCGCGCGTCCTGCTGTAAAGATGTGGCTGGAACGCAACGAGCAGCCGTCGCCCGGGGTACGATGCTCGCGCGGCCTGAATCATCGCGTCGATTTCCGTGGGGTGGTGCGAGTAATCGTCAATGATGGAGATTCCGCCGACATCAGCGATCCGCTCGAACCTGCGCTCCACACCCGTGAACGATTCGAGGCCCGGCGTGACGTCCGCCGGCCGCACGCCGAGCGCGAGCCCTGCCCCGATGGCGGCAAGCGCGTTTCGCACGTTGTGCGCACCGGGTACGCGAAGACGCACGCGCGTCTCTTCCTTTCCATCGTACCACACGGAAAATTCGGAGCCACCCGGCGTCGCCACGACATCGCGCGCGACGAGCCGCGCATCCGCCGAGTCGATTCCGTAGCGGATCACCTCCGCGGTCTGCGGGAACTCAATCGATGCGGCGCCCGAATCGTCGGCACACAGAACGATCGCACGCGCGCCGGCGACGTACCTCGAGAAGGTTTTCCGGATGTCGTCCAGGTCTGCGTAGATGTCCAGGTGGTCGGCTTCCACGTTCGTGACGACCGCGACCGTGGGATCGAGTGCCAGAAACGAACGGTCATACTCATCGGCCTCGACCACGAAAAGGCGGTCCGAGCCAAAGCTCATGTTGCCGCCCCACGCCGCCACGCGGCCACCAACGATTCCGGTCGGCTCGAGTCCGGCTGACCGGAGAGCAAGCGTGGACATGACGGTGGTGGTCGTCTTCCCGTGAGTGCCCGAAATACCGACGACGTCCCCGCCGGAAACCGCCGCTCCAAGCGCTTCGGCGCGCCTTATGACCGGAATTCCCGCCGCGCGTGCGGCGGCCAGCTCCGGATGGTCGCGTCCCATCGCCGACGTGAACACAACGGCTCTCGCGCCAGCGACGTGGCCCGGAGAGTGGCCTTCCATCACATCGATCCCCAACTCAGCGAGGTCGGCCCTCGCCGCGGCAGGATTCGCATCACAGCCGGACACCTGCATTCCGCGCCGCGCCAGAAGTTCGGCAAGGCCGCACATACCAGAGCCCGCGATCCCGATAAAGTGGATCGGCCGCGGGTCTTTGGAAGGTCCAAATACGTCAGAATTCACTTGAAGCAATCCATGCTAAGTATATCAGTGGCAATCTGTTGCGCCGCGTCGGGTCGTGCTCTCTCAAGGTTCTTGTCACGCATTGCGGCCCGCAAACCAGAATCGGTAGCCAAGCGCTCGACAGTAGCTCCCAGCAGCTCCGGTGAAAGTGCCGGTTGCTCGATCATTACGGCTGCACCCGAAGCAGCGATCGCCCGGGCGTTCTGCCGCTGGTGATCCGCTGCCGCGGTCGGCAACGGCACGAGGATAGTTGGTATGCCCCACGCAGACAGCTCCGCCGTGGTCATTGCCCCTGCCCTGGAGACGGCGAAGTCCGCGGCAGAGTACGCCTCGGCCACCCGCTGAATGTACGGCAGTACCCGAACGTCAGCGGAATCAAGGTGCGAGTACCGATCGAAGTTCGCCGGCCCGGTGGCCCAGATCACTCGCACCTGTCCGGGACCGCGCTCGACCCACTTCGCTACTATACGGTTGATTCCTTCGGCGCCCTGGCTCCCACCGAACACGAGCACAATTGGCGCGGCGTCGCTCCGGAATCCCCAGCGCGCCTCGCTTGCCTCCCGAGGTGGGCGCAGTTCCAACGGTAATGGCGGCGCGATGGGATTTCCGGAGTCGTAGATCCGGGTTCCCCTACCGAGCGACAGCTGACCGGCGGCCTCGGGAAATCCCAGGTGGATCTGCGCCGCGCGGCGCGCATAGAGGCGGACTGTGAGTCCCGGGACACTGTTCTGCTCCTGGATCACGATCGGCACACCCCTCCACCGTGCGACTGACAGGGCAACACCAGCCGCGTAGCCGCCGGTCGCGACCAGCACGCAGGGACGGTCCCTCGCTACGATCGCGGAGATGCGCCGCCAGCTTCTCGCGGACCCGACCACCGTGCGCCAGTTGAGCCAGGGGCGTGACCGATACAGCGGATGGAGATCCAGCAGCTCGAAGGGGAACTCCGTTTCAGGGAGGATGTTCCGCTCGATTCCCCGCCGCGCCCCGACGAAGAAAGGCTGTACCCTGCTGTCCCGCTCGACCAGCGCGCGTGCAATGGCCAGCGCCGGGTACAGATGGCCGCCGCTCCCACCGCCCGCAAACAGCACTCTCACTGCTCGACAGTCACCAGCGGATTGGTCGCCCGTTCGCCAATCACGCGCTCGCGCTCGCTTCCGATGTTCACGAGAACTCCGGTGATCAGCAGGATCAGCAGCATACTGGACCTGCCGTACGAAACGAACGGAAGCGAAAGGCCGGTATTCGGGAGCAAGCCGATGCTGACCCCGATGTGCAGGAATGCGCTTATTACGACCGTAGCCACAATCCCCACGGCGACCAGTTCCTGGAACCGGCTCCGGGCCGCGCGCGCGATCCGGAATCCTAGGTACGAGTAGAGTACGAAGCCGAGCACGAGCAGTAAAAGGCCGATGAAGCCGCGCTCCTCGCCGATAGTCGCAGCAATGAAGTCGTCGTACGCGAACGGAAGAAAGCCGTACTGCTGCCTTCCCTGCCCGAACCCCACCCCCCAGAGTCCACCGGATCCAATTGCGATGAGCGATTGGTGCGACTGGTAGTTGACGTGCGGAGCCGTGCCGGGATTGAAGAACGCCGACATCCGCAGGACCACGTACTGAAGCTTCTCCGCGCGCGAATACAGAGCGGGTATCGCGATGATCACGAGTGCCACGAAGTGACCGATCCTCACTCCGGCGGCGAAGAGGATGATGCTCATGAGCAGCGTGTAGAACATCGCGGAGGAGAGATCCGGCTCCACATACACGAGTGCGTCCATCAGACCGACGACTACGAGAAACGGAAGCAGGCCCTTGCTCAGTCGCCGCATGGAGTCCCCCTTCTTGACCACCAGCATGGATGTCCAGATGATGAGCGGGAACTTGGCGATCTCGGACGGCTGCATGCTTGCGCCAAAAAGGAAACGGCGCGCGCCGTGAATTCGCGGCGCTATCTTCGCGGTAAACGGCAGGATGACGATGATCAGCAGGACAAGGCTTATGATCATCAACGGCCACGCCCAGTCGTACCATTTCTCGGCGTCAACCTTCGCGGCAACCGCGAAGGCGACGAGTCCGAACATGATGCCGCTGAGCTGTCGCAGCATGTAGTACGCGCCGTTGTGTCCGGCCTGGAGCGCAACGATACTGCTTGCACTGTACACCGTCACGAGTCCAATAGCCAGAAAGACCAGCGTGAGAACCGTCAGGAGGCGAGCGTCAACGCTCATCCGCCACCGATATCTTTCGTTGGCTACAGCTTCAGCCATTGGTCATTCCCGCCAGCTCGCGAAATCGATCTCCGCGTTCCATGTAGTTCCTGAACATGTCGTAGCTCGAACACGCCGGTGACAGCAGTACGGCATCGCCGGGCTCAGCCGCGTCCCGCGCCGCGGCAATAACATCCTCGAACGATCCATCGATCCGCCGGAGCGGCACCACACCCGTC
>JALYYT010000258.1 GCA_030946285.1 Gemmatimonadota bacterium | reverse complement strand
TGTACGGGGCTATCTTTCAGGGCATGAATAACCCACTCGATCTCTGTGACATAGACTCCTTTCTGTCGGAGGATGAACGCGCAGTGCGCGATTCCGTGCGCTTGTTCGTCAACGACAGGGTTCTGCCAATAATCGGTGATGCATACGTGGACGGCCACTTCCCGAAGGAACTCATATCGGGAATGGCGGACCTGGGCGTGCTCGGCGCGAACCTGCCTGAGGAGTACGGATGTGCTGGCCTCAACAACGTTGCGTACGGGCTGATAATGCAGGAGCTCGAGCGCGGCGATTCCGGTGTAAGATCGTTCGCATCGGTTCAGGGCGCGCTGGTGATGTACCCCGTGTACGCATTCGGATCGGATGCGCAGAAGTCACGTCTGCTGCCATCCATGGCGAAAGCCGAGACGATCGGCTGCTTCGGTCTTACCGAGCCTGATTTCGGGTCGAACCCAGCCGGCATGATCACCCGGGCGCGTGAGCAATCCGATGGAAGCTGGGTGATCAACGGCTCCAAGATGTGGATCACGAACGGGTCTACCGCGCACGTCGCGATCATCTGGGCCAAGACGGAAGATGGCGACGAGGATGGTCATTCGATCCGGGGCTTCGTAGTGCCGACTTCGACACCAGGTTTCTCGGCGAGGAATCAGAAGGGAAAGCTTTCCCTGCGTGCGTCGGACACCTCTGCGCTATCGCTCTCCGATGTTCATGTTGGCGCGGATGCGCTACTGGCGAAGTCCGGCGGTCTCAAGAGTCCGCTGATGTGTCTGACGCAGGCGCGATACGGAATCGCGTGGGGGGCGATTGGAGCGGCTATGTACTGTTTCGAGGAAGCGCTTTCGTATGCGGGAAGCAGAGTGATGTTCGGACGCCCGATCGCGGGTTTCCAGCTTCAGCAGGCGCGGCTGGCTGAAATGGTGACGGAGATCGTGAAGGGGCGTCTGCTCGCGCTGCATCTGGGTCGACTGAAGGATGCCGGAAAACTCACGCCGCAGCAGGTATCGCTGGCCAAGCGCAACAACGTGAGCGTTGCGTGCGATATTGCGCGGGAGGCTCGACGACTGCTCGGCGGGAATGGAATCCTGGCAGAATACGGGGCGATGCGCCACATGGCGAATCTTGAAAGTGTGTACACATACGAGGGCACGCACGACATTCACACTCTGATCGTGGGCCAGGCGGTGACGGGAATCGGAGCGTTCGAGTAGCGAGTTATCGTGTGCCCGTGCGAATCCGAGGCGATTCGAGTCTGTCGCTGTTCAACGATCCGCTCATATACATCGACGGTGTTCGCGTGGACAAGGCGCAGGGCACGGGCCCCGCGAACCAGTAGTTCGGCGCCAGAACGAAGTCGCGCTGGAACGACATCAACCAGAACGACATCCAGAGCATCGAGATAGCTCGCGGTGGCCCCGCTACGGAACTGTATGGAACCGACGCGGTGAAGGGCGCGATACCAATACTCAAGAAGCGCGGCGCACAGGGGGCGTCAAACTGGGATTTTAGCTCCGAGAAGGGCGAGGTCTGCCTGCCTCGCCCCGCTGTGGAGCGAAACAGCAACTCCAACATCTCTCCAACAGGCGGACGGTAGCCAGCGCGCCACGGAGGAGCCCCGCGGAAAATAACGATCCGCGGGGGGCCCTCTGGCGTTTCCGGGGGAGGTACTCCGGATGAGGCCGGCCCGGGATGCGTCCGTTACATTACGTCAGGTACTGATCAGGGCCAGCGGGCAGGGTCAATTACACCGAATCATCAGGAGAATCTCCGCGGTGAAAATCGCCGTGTGCATAAAGCGCGTCCCGGACATGGACGTTCGCTTCAAGATCGCCGCCATCGGGAACGCGGTTGACGAGACTGGGCTCAAGTTCGACATGAACGACTTCGATTCGTGGGCCGTCGAGGCTGCGCTTCAGCTGAAGGACAAGGACGCATCCACCGAAGTCGTGATCGTGTCGCTCGGAACGGACTCCGTTCAGGAGACGATCCGTAAGGCGCTAGCGATGGGCGCGGACCGGGGGGTCGAACTCAAGACCGCGACCATTCCGTTCGACGGTTTCGCGATAGCGGTCGCGCTGGCCGCCGAGTTGAAGGATGGCGGGTATGACCTCATACTCTTCGGCAAGCAATCGGCGGATTCTTCCAATGGCGTTGTCGGCGCGATAGTGGGCGAACTGCTGGGGATCGCGACCGTCACCGGTATATCGAAGCTCGAGATCTCCGGTGCCAGGGGATCGGCGAAGCGCGAGATCGAAGGCGGACAGGAACTTGTCGAGTTTCCTCTTCCCGCCGTGCTCACGATAGATCAGGGTCTCAATACGGCCAGGTATCCGGCGCTCAAAGGAATCATGGCGGCAAAGAAAAAGCCGCTGGAGGTGAAGCCCGCGCAGCTCGGTGAACAGACAGTGTCGGTGGTTCAGATGGAGTTGCCGGCGGAGCGCGCGCCCGGCAGAATCATTGGTGAGGGCGCCGGCGCAGTGCCCGAGTTGGTGGAGCTACTTCAGAACGAAGCGAAGGTACTTTAATGGCGAACGTGTTTGCATTCGCAGAGACTCGTAACGGCGAGCTGCGCAAGATCGGACTCGAAGCAGTCACGGCGGCGCGAAATGTAGCGGACGCCACCGGCGGCGTCGTAAATGCTTTTGTCGCTGGCGTTTCCGGAGTCGAATCGCTTGCTCCGCAGCTCGCGAAGTATGGCGCTGATACGGTCATGGTCGCCGAGCACGCAGGCTTCGAGCGATACAATCCTGAAGCATTGGCTGCAACGATCGCGGAGAAGGTGCGATCCGGCGGTTACAGGGTGGCGATATTCCCGACCTCCGCGCTGGGTAGCGATCTCGCGCCTCGCGTGGCGGCGAAACTTGGCGTCGGAATCGTGACGGATGTGACGGGAATAACGCTCGACGGTGACTCGGTTCTGGTGAAGCATCCGGTGAACATAGGCAAGGTGATCGCGACCGTCCGGATGTCCGCAACTCCTGCGATCGTGGCGATTCGTGCCAATATGTTCACGCCTGCCGAGAATGCGCGAGCCGGGACTGTTGAACGTGTCGCGCCGGCTTCAGATCCTTCGGCGTCGCGGGTGGTCGTGAAGGAAGTGAAGATGGGCGGTGGCGCAAAACTCGATCTTGGTGAAGCGCCTGTAATCGTCAGCGGTGGGCGTGGTCTTCGGGGCCCCGAAAATTTCCATCTCATCGAGGATCTCGCCGCGGCATTCGGCAACGCAGCGGTCGGCGCGACGCGCGTGGTCACCGACGAAGGATGGCGGCCGCACAGCGATCAGATCGGTCAGACCGGACGTCTCGTCAGTCCACAGCTCTATGTGGCAGTCGGTATTTCGGGGGCAATCCAGCATCTGGCCGGAATGCGTACCTCAAGGACGATCGTCGCGATCAACAAGGACAAGGAAGCGCCAATCTTCAAGGTTGCAGACTACGGCATCGTCGGCGACCTGTTCGAGATAGTTCCCGCTCTCACGGCCGCGGTGAAGGAGGCCAGGTCGAGAGGGTGAGGTGTAATTCACCCAGCATGCACGGAGACACAGCGTAATGAACCCAGGGCACGGCCTGTTCGTACTAATCGTCGTCCTGGCGCTGTCGTTCTTCTCGTACAACGCGCAACGGCTCGTTCGCTACATGATGGCGGTGGGCAAGCCGGAGGAGCGGACGGATCATCCGCTCACGCGCCTTCGCAATCTTCTCCTGATCGGACTGGGGCAGGCGAAGATACTTCGCGATCCTGTTGCCGGCGCGCTTCACGCCTCGGTATTCTGGGGATTCGTCGTGCTGACGATCGGTACCGCGGAGATAATACTCAGCGGACTGTTTCCGGGTTTCAGCTACGCACTGATACTGCCGACCTCGCTGTACCGTTTCTACACGCTGTCGCAGGAGCTGTTCGCGCTGCTGGTGCTGGCGGCTGTTTCGATGCTCCTGTATCGCCGGATCTTCGTGAAGCCGCGGAGACTTCAGGGGGACCGCGTACACTCTGGCGACGCCATCTTGATTCTCTCGATGATCGCGGCGCTGATGCTGAGCCTGCTGTCCCTTGGCGGTTTCGAGCTGGCGTTGCATCCCGCGACCGCGACGGTATTTCAGCCGGTCTCGCTGGCACTGTCGCACGTTTTCGCCGGGCTGCCTGACGGCGTACTTGCAGCTGGGAGTACCACGAGCTGGTGGTTCCATGCGCTGCTCATCCTCGCATTCCTCAACTATCTGCCCTACTCGAAGCATCTGCACGTTCTGACGTCTCTTCCCAACACGTATCTCGCCAACACGAGCGGGCCTGGTGTGAAGGGCGCGATGCGGTACATGGACCTGGAAGCGGAAGACGCGGAGCAGTTCGGAGCTTCGGACGTCACGCAGCTCGGGTGGAAGAATCTGCTCGACAGTTATTCCTGCACCGAGTGCGGGCGTTGTACCGCTGCGTGTCCGGCCAATCTCACGGGGAAGTTGCTGAGTCCGCGGAAGATCATGATCAACACGCGCCAGCGACTGATGGAACTCGCCCCGCTCGCGACCGGCGATTTCGGCGAGTTCGAGCATCCGAGACTGGTGGCTGGAGAAGGCGATGACGCCGGCCTGGTGACAGCCAACGCTGCGCTGACGAACACATTGCTCGACAACTACATCACCGAGGAGGAAGTCTGGGCATGTACGAGCTGTCGCGCGTGTGTGCAGGAGTGTCCGGTTTCGATTGACCAGCTCGACATCATCAACGAACTGCGACGGAACCTGGTGCTGATGGAGTCGCGTTTTCCTCCCGAGATTCAGCCGGCCTTCGAATCACTGGAGCGCAATGGTTCGCCGTGGGCGTTCGATCCGGGCGACCGCGCCAAGTGGGCGGAAGGACTGGACATCCCGACAATGGCGGAGATGATCGAGCGCGAGGAGCGGCCGGAAGTGCTCTTCTGGGTGGGATGCATGGGCTCGTTCGACGACCGCGCGAAGAAGATCGCGGTCGCTTTCGCGCGTGTGCTCAAGGCCGCGAATGTGCGCTTCGCGATCCTTGGCCAGGAGGAGAAGTGCAATGGCGATCCTGCCCGACGGATGGGCAATGAGTATCTGTACCAGATGCTGGCGAAGGACAATATCGAAACGCTGGACCGGTACGGTGTCGAAACCATCGTCACGAACTGTCCGCACTGCTTTCATCAGATCGGAAATGAATACCCGCAGCTCGGTGGCAACTACGACGTTGTCCACCATTCGACGTACATCGAGAAACTGCTTGAAGAGAACCGACTCCCGCTGAATGGCGAGGGGAAGCAGCTGACCATCGCTTATCACGATTCGTGCTATCTGGGCCGCTACAACGACGTGTACGAAGCTCCGCGGGAAACGCTCAGACGAGCGCTGCCGCTCGTAACCATTGCGGAGCCGGCACGGACGAAAAGCAGAGGTCTGTGCTGCGGCGCCGGCGGCGGCCGGATGTGGATGGAGGAGAAGGAGGGCAAGCGGATCAACATCGAGCGCACTGAAGAGCTGCTCGCAACGGGAGCCGAGGCGCTTGCGGTTGCGTGTCCATTCTGCATGACCATGATCGGCGACGGCGCCAGGGCTCAGGGGTCGGACGTGCCAGTGTACGACATTTCGGAAGTCGTTGCCCAGCAACTCGTGTAACTCGGCGCCGGGCAAGCTGCCGGCGTCAGGCGCTCAAGGTCGCGAGATTTCGTAAACCGTGATACGCTGCCGAACCGCTCCGGCCTGGTATGGCCGGCTGGCTCGCGCGTGTATCACGAGACCCAGCTCGGTACATGCATCGGCGAACGCACCGGCGGCAACACGACCGGGATCGGCCACGTACGCAACACCTCGTGCTGAAAGAAGTCGGTCGAGAACGCCGGCAACGAGCGGTGCGTAGCGGGATTCGTAAAGGACGTCGGATGCAAGCACGATGTCGTAGCGCGGGAACGAGTCCGGAACGTCCCGCCAGTCGAGCAGGGCCGTGTTGATCTCGTAGCCGAGGGCCCGAAAGGAGTTCGCCCGCGAGAATGCGAGCGCATCCTCGTAGTAGTCCGTGGCTGTCACGGTGTGCCCGGCGATCGCCGCGGCTATGCTGACGAGTCCCACGCCGGCGCCGAGCTCGATCAGAGTACCGCGCGGGCGGGCATCGCCAGCGATGTAGTTTGCGAGTATTGTCGACGACGGCCACAGTTCGGCCCAATACGGCAGACGCTCGTCACGCTCGAAGTCACTCTCGCTGATGAGGTCTTCGGCACTTCGCGGACGGAGAATGTTGATTTCGCGGTCACCGACAACTACATCGTCGTTGACGGTGACGAAACGTTTTTCCAGACTGTGTACGAGCCTGTCACCGGTGAGTTGCTTCACGCCGGGAAGATGCCGGTACGCGACAGTGAGTCTCCGAGCGGCACGGCGCGCAGCGTGTCGCCCGCCTTGTGATTGGGACGACCTTCGGGCACGATCAGCAAGGCATTGGCGCGCATCATCGATGTGAGCACGGCGGAGCTCTGCGAGCCCGTCAGTCGCGCGTGGAAGGCGTCACCACGGGCTTCCACGATGACACGCAGATAGTGGGTGAGATCGCCACTGACCGTGATGTCCTCATCAAGTGTCACCGGGACACACTGCGTGTAGACTTTTGATTCTCCACGCATGCGTAAGAGCGCCGGCCGCACGAACAGCTCGAACGTGACCATGGCGGATACAGGATTTCCGGGTAATGCGATCCAGGGGCGACCGTCGAGTGTTGCGAATGCCAATGGACCGCCGGGACGGATCCGCGTTCGCCAGAAACCGATCTCCGCACCCATGGCCGTCATCACGGATCGCGTGAAGTCGCGCTCGCCGACAGAGACACCACCGCTTGTGAGAATCAGGTCGCACGGCATGATGGCACTGATTGCGTCGCTCAGCGCGCGAGGATCGTCGGGTATAAGGCCGCCATCTCGAGGCAGCCCTCCAGCCTCACGTACGAGCGCGACCAGGGAATAGCTGTTGGACGATACGATGCGCCGGCCGTCAAGCACTTCGGAAAACTGTTCGACGCGAACCAGCTCGTCACCCGACGCAACGATCGCAACGGTTGGCGAGCGGTAAGTCTCGACCTTGGCGATCCCCGCCGACGCCAGCACTCCAATCGCCGCCGACGTGACACGCGAGCCTGCTGCGAGGAGCAAATCGCCGTCACGGAAGTCCTCGCCAAGCGGACGCACGTTCCGAAGCCGGTCGCGATCTGCACGAATCTCGACTCGATCGGTACCGGCGTCAGTATCCTCGACTCGTATCACGGTGTCGGCTCCGTCGGGCACCGGCGCGCCGGTCATGATCTTTACCGCTTGGCCACCCGGCAGTGGCGCGGCTGCTGGTGCGCCGGCGACAGTCTCACCGTTGACATGCAGCGTCCGCGGC
>JALYYT010000250.1 GCA_030946285.1 Gemmatimonadota bacterium | reverse complement strand
GACAGTGGGAGCGTGAAAACCATAGTCCATGAGCCGCTTTGCTATGTCCTCGACATCGACGCCACTCGTTGCCTTCACTACGCGCGTATCGACGATGCACTCGTGCGCGATGGTTCCGTTCTGTCCGCGGTAGAGCACGGGGTAGTGAGGATCCAGTCGCTTTGCGATGTAGTTCGCGTTGAGAATCGCGATTTTCGTCGCTTCGACCAGTCCGTCCGGTCCCATCATCCGGATGTAGGCGTAAGAAATGGGCAGGATGCTGGAGCTGCCCCAGGGTGCTTCAGATACCGCGCCGACCGACTCTCGGCCAGGCTGGTCAATGACCACGTGGCCCGGAAGGAACGGGGCGAGATGCGGCGCGACGCCGATCGGGCCCATTCCCGGACCGCCGCCGCCGTGCGGGATGCAGAAGGTCTTGTGGAGGTTCAGATGACAGACGTCGGCGCCGACGTCACCGGGCCGGCACAGGCCCACCATCGCATTCATGTTCGCGCCGTCCATGTAGACCTGCCCACCATTCGCATGAACGATCCCGCAGATGTCCGATATCGTTTCCTCGAACACGCCGTGCGTTGATGGATACGTGACCATGAGGGCTGCGAGGTCTCCACTGTGCTGTTCGGCTTTCGCCCGCAGATCGGCGACGTCGATGTTGCCCGACGGATCGGTCTTCACGACAACGACCGTCATTCCGGCCATTACTGCGCTTGCGGGGTTCGTCCCGTGCGCCGATTGCGGAATGAGACAGATCCTGCGATGCGATTCACCGCGGGATTCGTGGTAGCTGGCGATTGCAAGCAATCCGGCGTACTCGCCCTGCGATCCCGCGTTGGGCTGGAGCGATACGGCGCCGAAGCCCGTGATCTCGGCGAGATCGCTTTCCAGCTCGGAGAAGAGCTGCTGATATCCCGCCGTCTGGCTCACCGGCGCGAACGGGTGAATCCTGTTGAACAAAGGCCACGTCACGGGCATCATCTCGGCGGTTGCATTCAGCTTCATGGTGCACGAGCCGAGCGGGATCATGGAGTGAACGAGCGAGAGGTCCCGTGCCTGCAGTCGATAGACGTAGCGAAGCAGCTCGGTTTCCGAGTGATATCTGTTGAAGACCGGATGCGTCAGGAAAGAAGACGTGCGACGGAAGCGCTCGTCGTATCGCGGGTACGCGCCGGAAAGCAGGTCGTCAACACTCGCTTCGACGCCGGACGCGCCGCGGAGCACTCCGAGGATGTCGGCGACATCGGCGGGAGTGGTCGTTTCGTCCAGCGCGATCGCTAAATCATTATCGCCGATTCTGCGCAGGTTGATATGCGCAGAGACTGCCCGCGCCATTACGTCATCCGCTGCCTGGCCGCCGATGTCAACACGGAGTGTGTCGAAATAGTCTTCGTGGACCAAACTGAGCCCGAGCCTGCGAATTCCCTCGGCCAGCGCCGCAGTGAGCTGGTGAACGCGAGTCGCGATGCGCGTGAGACCGTCCGGCCCATGGTACACGGCGTACATGCTGGCCACCACAGCGAGGAGCACCTGCGCAGTGCATATGTTGCTGGTTGCCTTCTCTCTCCGGATATGCTGCTCGCGTGTTTGAAGCGCCATGCGAAGTGCGGGCGCGCCGTCGGCGTCGCGGGACACTCCGATGATTCGGCCGGGAATCTGTCGCTTGTACTCGTCGCGGGTGGCAAAGAATCCCGCGTGGGGTCCACCGTAGCCGAGTGGCACACCGAAGCGTTGCGTGTTTCCGACAACGATGTCCGCACCCCATTCGCCCGGTGGTGCTAGCAGCACCAGGCTGAGCAGATCGGCGGCGACGGTGACCAGCGCGCCGGCGTCGTGTACGGAGTCGCAGAGCGCAGAGTAATCGCGGATGGCACCATCTGTAGACGGATACTGCAGCAGCACTCCGAACACTTCCGGCCCGACATCGAACTTGTCGTGCGAAAGCACTCGCACTGTGAGGCCGCGTGCCTTCGCGCGGGTCCGGATGACGCTGATCGTCTGCGGATGACAGTCCTCGGCAACGAGGAAGACGTTCTTCCCTTCCTTGTCGGTCAGCGCGTGCGAGAGTCCCATTGCCTCCGCCGCTGCGGTGGACTCGTCAAGCAGTGACGCGTTCGCGATCGGCAGGCCGGTGAGATCGCTCACCATCGTCTGGAAATTCAGCAGCGCTTCCAGCCGTCCCTGAGCAATTTCGGCCTGGTACGGCGTGTACGCGGTGTACCAGGCAGGGCTTTCGACCACGTTCCGCTGGATGACCGGCGGGGTGACACAGTCAGCGAAGCCCATTCCGATGTAGGACCGGAATAGCCGATTGCGAGCGGCGATGCCGCGCAGGAGGGCAAGCGTTTCGGATTCGGTCCGTGCGGCGGCCACCGCGAGCGGTTGACGAAGCCGGATAGTCTCTGGGACTGTCGCGTCGATCAATGCATCGAGCGACTGATATCCAAGGGCGGAAAGCATCTCGGCTACTTCGGCCGCGGTCGGGCCGATGTGGCGAGAGGCGAACTGATCAGCGCCGGAGAGCGCCGGAAGGGCCTGTACGGAAGCCATCTGTCGGAGATTTGGATTGTAGGCCGGACCGCGGATGCAGCGTTGCCGGCAATCCGTAAATTTAATCGTGAGTCACCGCTGTTTTTCGCGGGGGCCGGCCGCCTGCTCGCAGTTGCGTTTTACGGTGATGCGACAGTTGGCAGACGATACTCATCGAGGTACCCTTGAAGCGATCAGATACTCGATGAACCTGAGCATTCCAATTGCGGCGGGCCGTCATGCGGCGCCGAAGCTGAACCCGTGGCACGGATCCCGCCGCCTGGGCGCAGCGGCAGCCCTTGTCTTACTGGCCGCCTGTGCACGAGAACGGGCGCAGGGAACCGGGGGTGGCACGCTGGTCGTCTCGACGGCGTCGGACGCGGACCATCTCTTCCCGCCGCTCATCCTGACGGTGCAAGGCCGCCAGGTAGCCGAACAGATCTTCGAGCCACTCGCCGATGTCGGGGACTCGTTGAGTGTCTTCGGCGATGCCGGCTTCATCCCCCGCCTGGCGGACAGCTGGACGTGGGCGCCTGACTCGATGTCTTTAGCCTTCCATCTCGACCCGCGAGCGCGCTGGCATGACGGGACGCCCGTGCGCGCGAGCGACGTGCGGTTCACGTTTCACCTGAACACCGATACAGCACTTGCCTCACCGGTCGGGGCGCTGCTCTCGAACATTGATTCGGTGAGTGTGCGCGATTCGCTCACGCCGGTCTTCTGGTTCCGGCACCGCTCACCCCAGCAATTCTACGACGCCGCGACGGCGTCCCTCATCGTGCCAGAGCACGTATACGGCGCGGTGCCAGCGGCAACGCTGGCATCATCGGACCTGGTTCGTCATCCGATGGGTTCGGGACGGTTTCGTTTTGCGCGCTGGGTTCCGAATGTCACCATCGAGATAGTGTCCAATCGCCAACACTATCGCTCACCGGCGAAGCTGGATCGTGTGATCTGGACAATAGCTGCGGGTGATTTCTCCGCAGCCGCAACACGTTTTCTGGCGGGAGAGGCCGATTTCTTCAGCGCCGTCCGTCCGGAGATGGTGCAGCAGATAGCCAGATCGCCATCGCTTCGCCTGATAATCTATCCCGGTTTCAAGTTCGGCTATCTGGCGTTCAACATGCGCGATTCCGCGCATGTTGCGCAGCCAAATCCAATCTTCCGCGACCTGGCAATGCGGCGTGCGCTTACCATGGTCGTGGACCGCGCCACGCTGGTGCGGAGCGTGTTCGATTCGCTGGCAGTGCCCAGCATCGGTCCGGCCGTGCGCGCCATGGCGACAACGGATACCAGCGTCGTGCAGATACCTTACGATACAGTGCGTGCGGCACAGATTTTCGATTCGCTCGGGTGGAAGATGAATGCGAACGGATTCCGCGCTCGAGCGGGGCGCGCGCTCGCGTTCACGATCATGGTTCCATCGTCGAGCAAGGAACGCGAGAAACTCGCGGTTCTCCTTCAGAATCAGTTCAAGCGTGCGGGCGTGAAGGTGACGGTGCTGTCGGTCGAGCCCAATGTATTCGAGCGGCAGCAGAATTCGCACGCGTTCGACACCGCTATCGAAACATGGCTGGCAGATCCCAGCCCGGGCGGCATTCGCGAGAGCTGGGGAACCGTCGCGGCACAGAGTGAAGGAAGCAAGAACTACGGTGCGTACTCCAACCCGGCGTTCGACAGTGCCCTGGACAGCGCCCTATCCGTTTCGAATCGCGGCGCGGCGCGGACGCTCTTTGCACGTTCGTTCCAGATGCTCGTATCGGATGCTCCCGCGATCTGGCTGTTCGAGCCGCGGAACATCGTAGCCGTGCAGAAGCGTGTTCATCTGGCGCCGATGCGGGCAGACGCCTGGTGGGCACATCTTGCGGACTGGTACGTGCCGGCCGACCAGCAGATCGCACGTGACAGGACTGGCGATGCTTTGAGCGCGGCTGCGCACGACGGTCAGGCAACGAACCGGAGCAATTAGCTTGGGGGCACCGCGCGGATTCGCGAGAATGATCGCATCTCGCCTTCTGCAAGCGCTCGTCGTCGTCGCGATAGTCACGACGCTGGTATTCATACTCATTCACGTCGCACCGGGCGATCCGTTCGGCGCTGCGCTGGACAATCCGAACGTCACCGAGGCTCTGCGCGCACGGTGGCGCGTGATGTACGGCCTGGACCGACCGCTCGGGGAGCAGTATCTGCTCTATCTACGCAATGTGGCACGCGGCGATTTCGGCTGGTCTTTTTCAATGCACAGACCCGTTCTGGACGTTCTGGCGGCCGCGCTCCCGAACACGCTCCTTCTGGCGGGAACGGCAATGGTCCTCGGGTTCGGTGGAGGCATTGCACTCGCCATACTGCAGGCGAGACGGCCGGGCTCGAGGACCGACCGCTTTCTCGGTGCGGGAGCGATGTTCTTCTACGCGATGCCTGATTTCTGGCTTGCGCTCATGATGATGCTCATTTTCGCGTACTGGTTTCCCCTGTTCCCCGTTGCCGGAGCCGTGGACCCGGTGATGCATGACTACATGGGCCCGATCGCGGCCCTGGGCGACCGCATAATGCACCTCGCGCTGCCTGCCATCACTCTGGCGCTCCTTTCCGGCGCCGCAATCGCACGGTACCAGAGGGCCGAGCTGCTGCGCATGCTGCCAGAGGATTTCGTCACGACCGCGCGCGCAAAAGGAGTGAGCGAGCGACGAGTCCTGTGCGTTCACATCCTGCGCAATGCACTGATCCCGACCGTGAGTCTGCTCGGGCTTTCACTGCCGGTACTGTTCACCGGTGCGGTATTCGTCGAGCGTGTATTCGCGTGGCCCGGGATGGGCTGGGTTGTGCTCAACGGCGTCGCTACGCGCGACTATCCGCTCGTCATGGCCGGCGTGGTGATTGCCGCGGTTACCGTTACGCTGGGCAGCCTGCTCGCGGACCTTCTGTATGCGGTCGTGGATCCGCGCATCCGTGAACGCTGACATGCGTGGTGGCTGGCACTGGACACGCCGCCTCACGAAGCGCGCCGGACTTGCCGGAGTCGTACTGCTTGCAATCATACTGGTGGCGAGCCTCGCGCCATTTGTCGCGCCCTACGATCCCATCGCTCAGCCCGATATCATCGCGATGAAGAACCTCGCGCCGTCGCTCGCGCATCCGTTTGGAACCGATTCGTACAGCCGCGACGTGCTCAGCCGCAGCATGTACGGCGCGCGCATCTCGCTAACGGTCGCTGCGCTGGCTACCGTGATCGCGGTCACTTTCGGCACCTTGTACGGTGCTGTCTCCGGGTACGCCGGAGGTGCGATCGATACCGCAATGATGCGGTTCGTGGACGCCGCGCTCGCGATTCCGCGAGTACTGCTCCTGATTGCTATCCTCGCGCTTTGGAACGGCTTGTCGCTCTGGCTGCTCGTGGTGATACTCGGAGTAACGGGATGGTTCGGTCTCAGCAGAATGGTCCGGGCGCAGGTGCTCGCCATCCGCGAGCTCGATTTCGTCGCGGCAGCGCGAGCACTCGGCGCCAGTGGCCCGAGAATCCTGCTGCGGCATATCTTACCCAACGTCGTGCCGACGATAATTGTGGCGGCCACCCTCGGAATCGGTCACGTGATCATTCTCGAGGCCGGGCTGTCGTATCTCGGCCTTGGGGTTCAGCCACCGACCGCGAGCTGGGGCAGTATCATACAGGACGGCGCGGATCAGGTCGGCACGTCATGGTGGATATCACTCTTTCCGGGACTTCTCATCGTTACCACTGCCATTGCGTGCAATTCGCTCGGCGACGCAATAAGCCTGGCATTCGATCCGAGACATCGCGCCGCATCGATGCGGGAGCTGGACTCCTGAGCGATACGCTGCTGTCCGTGGCCAATCTGCGCACGTTTTTCCACGTGAGCGACGACGTGGCCCGTGCGGTTGATGGCGTGTCGTTCGACGTGGGTCGCGGCGAGACGGTAGCAGTCGTGGGTGAATCGGGTTCGGGAAAGTCGGTCACGGCGCTTTCAATTCTTCGATTGATCCGGAACCCGGGCCGTATTGAATCGGGCAGCAGTATCGTGTTCGAAGGTAGAGAACTTCTCTCACTCTCCGACGACGAGATGCGCGCGGTTCGCGGCGATCGGATATCCATGATCTTTCAGGAGCCGATGTCGGCGTTGAACCCGGTGCTGACGGTCGGAGAGCAGATCGCCGAGGTCGTTCGCGTCCATACCGATTCCGGCCGGAAGAAAGCCTGGGAGCGCGCGGTCGAGATGCTGGCTCTGACCGGCATTGCGTCTCCACGTGAACGCGCATCGGAATATCCGCACCAGCTATCCGGCGGCATGCGTCAGCGCGTGATGATCGCAATGGCGCTCGCGCTCAATCCGGCGCTCCTGATAGCGGACGAGCCGACAACCGCGCTCGATGTCACCATCCAGGCGCAGATTCTCGAGTTGCTCGCGCGTCTGCAGGAGCAGCTCGGGATGGCGATACTGCTCATCACTCATGATCTGGGAGTGGTTGCCGAGGTCGCGGACCGCGTCGTCGTCATGTATGGCGGCGAGGTTGTGGAGCGCGCGGCTGTGGATCAACTCTTCGCCGTGCCCCAGCACCCCTACACCCGGGGACTGATGGCGGCGATGCCGCGACTCAGCGAGCGAAGCGAACGTTTGAAGACAATTCCCGGTGTCGTGCCGCCCTCCACCGCGTGGCCGGCCGGGTGCCGCTTCCGCGACAGATGCAGCTATGCATGGTCACGATGCGAGGCGGAACATCCGCCGCTGTACACGGTCGCTCTCGACCACGAGTCCCGCTGCCACCTTGCGGTCGAGCCGGATCACGCCGCGGAACCGCACGAGCCCGCCGCAGCGAGACATGGAGGCGAGGAGTGAGTGAACAGCGCGCAAAGCCGCTGCTCGACGTATCGCGTCTGAGCAAGAGCTTCCCCGTGCGGGGTGGTTTTTTTGGTGCGTCAGCTGGAAACATCGTCGCGGTGAACGACGTGTCATTCTCCATCGCGCGCGGCGAAACGCTGGGGGTGGTGGGCGAGTCCGGTTGTGGGAAGACGACCATGGGCCGGGCAATTCTTCGGCTCGTCGAACCCAGCGGGGGATCGGTGAAGTTCGACGGCACCGACATCGCGTCGCTGCACGGCGGAGCGCTACGGCGAATGCGTCGCCGGATGCAGGTCGTTTTCCAGGACCCCTTTTCGTCGCTCAATCCTCGCATGACAGTTGGGGATGCAGTGAAGGAAGGCATGATCATCCACCAGATTGCGGAAGGATCGGAAGCAAACCGCCGAGTGGGCGTGCTGTTCGAGGAAGTCGGACTCGACCCTGCGTACGCGTCGAGATATCCGCACGAATTTTCCGGTGGTCAGCGGCAACGCATCGGTGTCGCACGCGCGCTGTCAGTCGAGCCGGAGCTCATCGTCTGTGACGAACCCGTGTCTGCGCTCGACGTTTCCGTTCAGGCGCAGGTGATCAACCTCCTGCAGGATCTGCAGCGTGATCGCGAACTGACCTACCTGTTCATCGCTCACGACCTCTCGGTGGTGCGTCACATCGCCGACCGCGTTGCCGTGATGTATCTGGGGCGAATCGTTGAGCTCGCGCGAGCGGAGGATCTGTATTCCAATCCGATCATGCCGTATACGCAGGCGCTGCTCTCCGCGGTGCCGCAGCCCGATCCCTCCAGGCGCCAGGCGCGCATAGTGCTCGAAGGCGAGCCGCCTTCTCCGGCGAATCCGCCTCCGGGCTGTGTATTCTTTGCGCGCTGCCAGCACCCCGCGAAGGATGTTCAGTGCACTCGCGTCGTGCCTCCGCTGGAAGAGAAGACTCCGGGGCATTACGCGGCCTGCATCAAGCAACCTGCCAGGATGCCAGGCGCGGCGTGAGCCGCGACCGAACATGATTTCGAGCAACGATCGCCAGTAACACCAACCGGTCGCATTGAACCGGCACACCGCTAAACCCGACATCACCATGGCCGACGACACCGTATTCAACCAGCCGCAGGCAGCCACCGTGACGCACGACGAGCCACCTCCCGGGCTGGAGGAGTGGACTGGCAACAAGGCCTTCTTCGGCCATCCGCGCGGTCTCTCCACGCTCTTCTTCATGGAGATGTGGGAGCGATTCTCCTACTATGGAATAAGGCCGCTCCTCGTCCTGTTCATGACGGCAGCGCTCATGTCGGGCGGTTTCGGATTCGATCGCACCGTCGCGTCATCCATTGTCGGCATCTACGCAGCGTGCGTGTATCTCGCCTCACTACCGGGTGGCTGGATCGCGGACCGGTGGCTCGGATTGCAGCGTTCCATCTTCTGGGGCGGCGTTCTCATAGCGTGCGGTCACCTCGCGATTGCGCTCTCGACAGTGTTTGCGCACACCGCCTTCTTCGTCGGACTGGTATTCATTGTGGTCGGCACCGGCATGCTCAAGCCGAACGTTTCGGCGACCGTGGGCGACCTGTATCCGAAGGGCGGCGCGCGACGTGATGCCGGTTTCTCGATCTTCTACATGGGGATCAACACAGGCGCGCTCATCGCGCCGCTGATCACCGGCTACCTCGGTGAACGCGTGGGCTGGCACTGGGGCTTCGGCGCGGCCGGCGTCGGAATGGTGATCGGGCTCATCATGTACCGCGCGCGAATGAAATCCACGCTCGGTCCGATCGGCGCGAAGTCCAGCGCCAGCGCGGTCGAACAGCGTCGGGTCAAAATCATAGTCGCGGGCTCCGCAGTTCTGATAGTCGCGCTTGTGCTTCTCGTCGCCATGGGCTTCATACAGATAAACCCCGTCGCGCTTGCGCAGCGGATGAGCTTCATAATGCTCGCTCTCGCCATCGCATATTTCGCGTATCTGTTCTTCTTGGCGGGACTGAACGCCAATGAGAAGAAGCGGGTCGCGGTAATCGCGGTTCTATTCGTTTTCGCAACCGTATTCTGGTCCGCCTTCGAGCAGGCGCCGACGTCGCTCAATCTGTTTGCTCGTGATTTCACCGATCGCATGGTGTTCGGCTGGGAGGTTCCGACTCTCTGGCTTCAATCGGCGGAATCATTCTTCGTGATCACCATGGCGCCGTTGTTCGCGTGGGCTTGGGTCGCCATGGCACGACGCAATCGCGACCTGTCGAGTCCGGCGAAGTTCGCGATCGGGCTGGCTTTCGCGGGCGTCGGATTCTACGCAATGGTG
>JALYYT010000211.1 GCA_030946285.1 Gemmatimonadota bacterium | reverse complement strand
AGTAGAAGGCGCCGTCGTAACCAAACGGCGAGAATCCGCTGTACACGAAGACTCCGCCGCTCGAGTTCGCGCTGATGACCTTGTCGGGGTAAGTGTTGAACAGGTTATCCACGCCGCCAGTCAGGGTTACACGACGGGGCATACGGTACGAAAGCGACAGATCGGTGAGCCATCAGATATTCCCAACGGCAGATTTCTTCTACATTATTTCTTGATATCATCTAGTGCCGCATAGTTGCGCTGTAACGATTCACGATCGCACTGATGGTCAGGATTCGGCGGCGAGGATGAGACGGTATCGCGAACCGGAGACAGCATGGCACGGAGTGCAGCTGATGGCGGAAGCGATGGACCGCTGGGAATATCGGAAATGTCCAGTAGCGACCTGCAAATGCACATCGCGTATCACGCCGCCGAGCAGGAGCTGCTCAAACACGTCGCTACGCTCGACACGGCGGCCCTGCTCTTCGTTTCAGCTTTCCTCGGCAAGGTCACCGTGAGGCAGGGTTACACGGGGTGGCTCGTCATCGGGGTGTCATGCCTCATTATCAGCATGATGACGGTGGTTGGACTGCAGCTGCACTCCTTGCAGCGCCTTCGGGACCCGGAGTACGACATGCGCGGAGTGTCGCGGCTCACTCGCAGTATCGTTTTTTTCACGGCTACATTCGGGCTCGTTGTCGGACTCGGCTTTGTAGGACTTTTCGCGATAGATACGTTCATCTGACGTTCCACGAGCTCACCATCGCTATCCCGTTTCAATCCTTTAACCCCCGGACCAATGATCCTGAAAACTCGCGCATCTACCGCGGCTGGCATGACACTGGTGGGAATGACGCTGCTGATCACAATGGGAGCGTGCCATAGCTGGGCGCGGCAGGACACTTCTCCTCAGACCGCGGTTGCTGCCGCCGGTTCCGGACCGATCAGAGTGTCGCGGACCGATCACAGCGTCATCGAGCTCAAGGGCGCATCGATTGTCGACGATTCGCTGATCGGCTACGCAACAGCTGACAAATCGAACGACAGGGTGGCCATTCCCCTCACTGAAGTCGCGTCAGTGTCCAAGCGTGAAGTAGATGCCGGTCGCACCGCTGGACTCGCAGCGGGCACTGTCATCGGTCTGATCGCGCTCACCGGCCTTCTCGCGGCGATTGCACTCGCTCAGGTCTGGGGCAGCAGCAATTGATTTGAGCTGCTGCCCCGGACCGGCGATCAACAACAACTAGCTTCGTACTACCAGATCTTTACTCGATCCACGGGTGCCAGATACATTCTGTCGCCAGGCTGAACATTGAAAGCGGCATCGAACGCATCGTTGTTCACGAGCGGCACGAACGCCCTGTACATGCCGGGTGAATGCGGATCTGAAAGAAGCTGCTGACGTAGCGCAGCGTCACGATACTTCGTGCGCCAGATCTGCGCGAAGCCAAGGAAGAAACGCTGGTCTCCAGTGAATCCGTCTATCACAGGCGCCGGCTTGCCGCCGAGCGAGATGTGATAGGCACGGTAAGCCTGCGCCAGTCCGCTCAGGTCGCCGATGTTCTCACCCATCGTGAGCTTGCCATTGATGTGGATCGAATCGATTGGCACGATCGCGTCATACTGTGCGCCAAGTTTCGTCGTGCGCGCATCGAACGCCGTGGCGTCGCCCGCAGTCCACCAGTCGCGGAGATTCCCATCACCGTCCGACTTGCGTCCCTGGTCGTCGAAGCCGTGTCCGATCTCGTGACCGATGACTGCTCCGATTGCACCATAGTTGACGGCATCATCCGCATTGACGTCGAAGAACGGCGGCTGCAGAATCGCGGCAGGAAACACGATCTCGTTGTTCGTTGCGTTGTAGTACGCGTTGACCGTCTGCGGTGTCATGCCCCAGCGCCACCGCTCCACGGGCTGGCCCAGCCGGCTCGACATGTCGTTGTACTGGAACTCCGCGGAACGCATCGCGTTGCCGAGCAGGTCGTTGCGCTTGATCACCAGGGCGGAGTAATCGCGATAGTGATCGGGATACCCGATCTTCACCGTGAATTTCGCGAGCTTGGCCTTCGCCTGCGCCTTCGTTTCCGGGCTCATCCACGTGAGACTGTCGATCCCCACCTGGTATGCCTTGCGGAGATTGTTCACCATCGCGTCCATGCGGGCTTTCGCTTCCGGCTTGAAGTTCGCCGCCACATAGAGCTTGCCTGCCGGCTCGCCGAGAATTCGCTCGACTTCATCCACGCCACGCTTCCAACGCACCGTCTGAACCTGAGCGCCCGAAAGCGTCTTCCCGCGGAACTCGAAACGCGCATCCTGGAACGCCGACGGGAGCTGGCTGGCGTACGAGTCCAGAAGCTTGAATGTCATGTATTCGCGCCACGTCGCGATCGGCGTTCCCGCGATGATGTCATTCGCCGCCGTCACGTAGCTCGGCTGGCGTACAACGATATCCTTTGCCGCACCGAGTCCGGCGGCAGTCAGGTAGCTGTGCCAGTCGTACGATGGTGTCATCGCAGCGAGCTGGGCGACAGTCATACGATTGTACGTCGCGTTGCGGTCACGATTGTGCGCGCGATCCCACTGCGCCTTTGCGATCGACGTCTCGAGCGTCATGATGCGTGTCGCGGATCCTTCCGGATCAGGCTGCTTCGCGAGCGTGAAGAGTCGCGTGATGTACGCATGGTACGCATCGCGCACCGCGGACATCTTCGCGTCCGGTGCGAGATAGTAGTCGCGATCCGGCATTCCAATTCCAGACTGATTCAGCGACACGATATTGACGGATGACGCTTTCTGATCCGCACCCACGCCAACACCGAACGGTCCCTGCACACCCAGTCTCGCCAGGTGCGCGAATGCCGCCGGAAGCTGCGTGTCGCTCTTCAATCCTGAGATCCAGTTCAGCTCGCCCTGCAGCGGCTTCAATCCGAGCGCCTCGACACGCGCCGAATCCATGTAGCTGGCGTAAAGATCGCCGACCTTGCGCTTCTCCGAGCCGGCAGGCGCGTTGGAAGCCGCTGCATTCTCGAGCAGGCCGTGGAGCGCCGTTCTGCTCTTCTCGCGCAGTTCGTTGAACGCTCCCCAGCTCGACGCATCGGCCGGAATTTCCGTGTGCGCTATCCAGCCGCCGTTCACGAACCGGAACAGATCGTCCTGCGGTCGAACGTGTCGGTCGAAGTTCATCGTGTCCACGCCGAGCTCGTGACCTGTCTGGGCATGAACAGGAGTTGCTATCGCCGTCAACGTGATTGCGCCCGCGATCACGGTCGTGAACGCCGCGGTGGCAGCGCGTCCAGTGACCGCGCGTGCGGCTGCCGAAGGGAAATGTTTCATGCGACTCTCGGGGAGGGAGCGGGTAAATGCTGCGGACCTGGGAGCCAGCGGCTCGGTGGCCGGCTGCTATCCGTCTATCATACTGCCGATCGCCGTGGATCGTTGGGCACGCTGGGCACTATCGCGCTGGCGATTCCGTGCCCAGAACTCGCCATGCGCTCTCCAGCATGGGTGCAAGCTCCATCTTCCAGAACGACCACGTGTGTCCCCCGGGTAACTCATGGTACTCGTAGGGAACTCCGCGAGAGCGAAGCGAATCCGCGAAGGCCCTGCTGGCGGGCAGGAAACTCCGGAAGCCGTCGCTCTCCCCCGCTGCGAGAAAGAAATACGGCCTCTTGTCCGCGCCGTCCCTGACAACAACCCGCAACGGATCGTACTCGGCGGCAGCTGCGGCGAGATCCGGTCCGAAGGCCACGAGCATGCTCTTGCCGCCAACATTCCACATCACCGAGTCGTTCTTGCCGAGCGGGTCCAGGATGGAGAGCGCCGAACTGAGCCCTCCCACAAAGCGATAACGGGTCGGGTGCCGCAACCCGAGCATCACGGCTCCGTACCCTCCCATGGACAGACCCGCGATTGCCTGGCGTGTCGTGTCCACGCTGAATCTCCGGAGCACTTCGGCGTACAGGTCCACGGTCATGAACGTTTCGTACGCGGCATCCGGCTTCGTCGCCGAGTTCACGTACCAGGAGTTCTCCGCGCTCGGCAACACGACGATGAACGGATATCGCCTTACCTGTTCCACCAGGTCCGTGAGACGAAGCCAGTCGTCCTTGTTGCCGCCGTAACCGTGCAGAAGCCACAGGACGGGATAGCGCTTCGAACCATCGTAGCCAGCCGGCAAAACCACGTTGAAGGCGACGCGACGTCCGAGCGACGGCGCAGTGACGCTGTCAGTCTGCACGGTCGGGGCAGCCTGACGCGGTGTCCGCATCGCGCCGCTGCATCCGGCCACGCTCGCCGTCAGTACCGCCGACGTGACTTTCATCCACATGATCTTCGTCATCTGATCTGCTCGAACGGAATGTTCAAGATCGGGTACTCGCGCCAGTCGCGGTAATCGAAGTGCCACCACTCCTGCGGATTCGCCGAGAATCGCTCCGCTTCCATCGCGCTTCTCAGAAGCGCGCGATGCCAGCGCTGCAGGGACGTTCCGCCGGGATAATCCGCGAACGCCCGATCGGTGCTCTCGTCATACGTGCTCACCATCTCTACAGGCGTGCCACTCGCGAGATAGTACAGAGTGAGATCCACCGCGGCGCCGCGGTTGTGCCTCGATCCATTCGCGGGGTTGGCGACGAGCCATTTCTTTTCAGCAGGCGTTGCATCCCAGAAAATCTTCGTCACATACCACGGGCGATACGCGTCGTGAACCAGCAAGCCGTATCCACGTTCGTGCAGCGATCTGCTGACTCGCACAAGCGCCTCGGCGGCCGGCCTTTGTAGAAATGCACGCGTCTGCGTGTACATTCTGCTGCCTAGGAAGTTGTTCGTTGTCGCGTAGCGAATATCCAGCTTGATCGTCGGGTCGAGTCTTACAAGCTCCGTCAGCTCTGGCGCGCGCGCCGAGGCCGGTTCGAGGGGCGGTTTCGCCGCCAGAGCTTCGGCGCGAAGCGTTTCCACCGGCCGAACCGGAGTGATGTGCAGCTGGCCGCCCGTGACAGGTCCGACATGGCGGTTGGGAAAGACGGTGCCGTCTATCGCTACACTGTTCGCTACGCCATTCACGTCCCGGGTGAATAGGACATGTGCACCGTCATAGACACCGCTGTGCGGCCATTCAAAGACATTACTGGACGACTGGCGCAGCAGCTCCGGCGACATCCACTGCACGGTGACGGTGAGCGATCCGTCATGTTCCGAGACGAGCAGACGTTCGTCGGTTCCGTATTCGCCGATCAGACCAAGCCATCCTGCAGGCGCGGCGCGCGGCTCAGGCGTCGTGAGCAGTTGCGCGTCAGCCGCGCTCCCGCTCAGCACGGTGACCGTCACCAGCATGATCGCCAACGCATGGCGTCGACGCGCCACACTCGATTGCCGCTTGAATCGCGCAACGGACATTCTCACGTGCCTCCACCTTGACGTGAATCCCCTCCGAACCTAGACAGAGTTCGCCGCAAGCGCTCGTGCCTCACGGTAGCGCCCGAGCCACGCCAGGCTCCACGATCCAAAGCTGCCATCGGCGAGCGCCTCGCGCGCCTGCCGCATGATTGAAATGAGAAACGTCACGTTGTGGAGAGCTAGAAGTCGCTTGCCGTACATCTCGTCACTCGCGAAAAGATGACGCACGTACGCGCGGTCGTACTTCACACAGCACGGACACTCGCACCCCTCGACTACCGGCCGCCGGTCCGTACGGTTGCTGCTCTGTCTGATCTGCAGCTTGCCATAGGGAGTGAACGCTGTTCCGTCGCGTCCGATGCGCGTAGGTGCTACGCAGTCAAAGAGGTCAGTTCCTCGGCGTACCCCTTCAATGAGATCATCCGGAAATCCGACTCCCATCAGATACCGCGGCAAGTTACGCGGCAGCACTGGATCGCACACTTCGATAGTAGCGTAGGTCAGCTCCTTTGTCTCCCCGACCGAGAGCCCGCCGATCGCAATGCCGCGCCACTCGCCTCTCGCCAGGATTCCAGCTACCGAAGCGCGTCGCAGATCCGGGTGCGTTCCTCCCTGCACTATCGGAAAGAGCGCCTGGTCCGGCGCGACCAGATCAGTCGCCAGATCAGCGGTCGCCAGAGCTGGAGCGCCATCCGCAAGATCGAATGCGGGCGCCGGCTCTCTTCCATCGCGTGTAATCCGGTCGAACTCGATGCGGCAACGGTCGAGCCATCGAAGGCTTCGCTCCATCGCCGAGCGCGCGGCCGGTGCGTCGCTCTGCCCTGGGATCAGCTCGTCCAGTTGCATGATGACATCTGCGCCGATGTTGCGCTCGATCCGCATCACGGTCTCGGGAGTGTAGCGATGCGCGGATCCGTCGATGTGACTCCGGAAGTCCACTCCGTCTTCACTGACTGTACGCAGCTTCGCGAGCGAGAACACCTGGAATCCGCCGGAGTCCGTAAGCATCGGACCGTTCCATCGTGTGAACGCATGCAGACCGCCAAGCGCACGCACCATCATGTCGCCCGGCCTCAGGTACAGATGATATGCGTTGGAGAGAACCATCTGCGCGCCCGCTGCGGAGACTTCTTCCATTGAAAGCCCGCGCACTACACCATGTGTCCCCACAGGCATGAATGCGGGCGTTTCGACTACGCCATGGGGTGTCTCGAACCAGCCGAGTCTCGCCGATCCGTCGTCGTGCGACGTTCTGAATGAGAAGGAATCCAAATTATTCGAATGCGGGAACGAAGTGCAATCACGGGTTGTCATGCGCGTTGCAGGATGGCACCGATCACACCCAGTGCAGCTATGATCGCCATTCGGATCGCGACACTGCGCGTGAGCGTGGAGTCCCGGGATTGCCGAGCAACGAAGGTGATCCCAAAGAGAATGCTCACCACCGTTGCGAGTACCGCACCGGCCGCCGCCGACTGCGTGGAAATGGTGCCGTGCGCAGCGAGTAGCGCCGCTGATGCGACTGCACTCGCACTGGACACCAGCCCGCCGATCGCGCTCACGAGATAGAAACCGGAAGTGCCCATGTATCGCTCTGCCAGTTCGCTCGCAACCTGAATGCAGAGAAAGAGGAAGCCATATCGAATTGCGGCGGTGATCGAGAACGGCGATGACAGCTTGAGTGGTGGCCGCGCTTTGCCGTCAGCGGCCGTTGATTCCGGTGGCGCCTTCAGCATAACGAGACCCAGTCCGCCCAGCGCCATCGCGGCGAAGGCCACCAGTCCCGCGACCAGCACCGCGAATGCAAGAACGCCGAGCAGGACCGCATTTCGCACGATCGACGCAACTGCCGCGAGCATGATGCCGATGTACGCCTCACCGCGCAGACCGCCATCGGTTTCACGATCGAGCCTGGATATCTCCGCGATCGTAAGCGTCGCGTTCACCACCCCGCCCAGGAACCCCGTGACCTCGACACCCTTCGCTCCGTACTTGCGAAGCAGTATGTAATTGGCGAACCCGATTCCAGCAATCACGATCACCACGATCCACGCGGCACGCAGATCAACCAGATTCCACCGATCGACGAATCCGGCGGGTAGCAGCGGATATACTACGAACGCAAGAATCGCCAGTAGGATCGCCGAACGAAGCTCCGAGTTGTCGAGACCCAGGCTGAAGGCGTGAAGCTTTTCCTTCCAGGCCAGAAGTGCCGCCGTCGCAACGGCAATTACGGTTGGAACCAGCGTCTGACCCATGCCTGTCATCACTCCGATCATCGCCGTCAGAATGAGGGCGGCTGAGGTCGTCAGCTCCGCTCCCTGTCCATTCCTCAACGTGGTGATGTTCAGGAGTACGACGAGAATTCCGGCAAGGGCAATCGCGAGGAGTGCGAATACGGGCCCGAGCAAAGCTCCCACGCAGCCTATCAGCGACACCACCGCGAACGTGCGCAGTCCGGCTTCCTTGCGCTCGTGCTCCCGGTCCAGCCCAACGAAAAGACCAATCGCCAGCGCCAGTGCCAGACGCTGCATCGTTGGTAGATCGGCTGATAGTGCGATCGGAGTCAATTTGCCGTTTCGTCTCGGGGCCTTGCTAATCTACATCTCGCAGGGCCGATGCCTTAAGGTTAACGATTGCGGCTCCTTGCTGGCGCAGGCTGAACGGTTCGAGTCCCGTCGGTCACAGGCGCTCCTCGTGTAATTCTGGATTATTGGTATGGCTCTGCTTGGAATGCGCAATGTCAGCGTTGCGTTCGGTGGCCCTCCGGTCCTCGATGACGCCTCGTTCAGCATTGACCGCGAAGAACGGATCTGTCTTCTCGGCAGGAACGGCACCGGCAAGAGCACGGTGATGAAACTGCTGGACGGCAGCATGGCCCCGGACAGCGGGGAGCTCGTACGTCATACAGGAGTCACCGTTGCGCGCCTGGAGCAGGAGATTCCCGTCGACCTGGCCGGTTCCATTTTCGACGTAGTCGCTGCCGGACTCGGAGAGACTGGCGAGCTGCTTGCCAGATATCACACTGCGAGCCATCGGGTATCTACCGACGGCGACGCGACGGCGCTCCGCGATCTGGATCGGCTGCACCATGCGCTGGATGCCGCCAGCGCGTGGCAGACGCAGACCAGAGTAGAGACCGTTCTGTTTCACCTCGGACTGGACGGCGACATGCAGTTCGCGTCCGCATCTGGCGGACGCAAGAGGCAGACGCTCCTTGCGCGCGCGCTCGTGTCGGAACCGGATGTCCTGCTGCTCGATGAACCGACCAATCACCTCGACGTGAACGCGGTCGAGTGGATGGAGGACTTTCTCGTCGACCGCGCGATCACACTGGTTCTGGTAACGCATGATCGCGCATTCCTGCGACGGGTCGCCACTCGCATCGTGGAGCTGGATCGCGGCAAGCTGGTTGACTGGGGAACCGACTACGACGGTTCTCTCCAGCGGAAGGAAGCGGCGCTGGATGCAGAGGCGCGCCAGTGGAGTGAGTTCGACAGGAAGCTCGCGAAGGAGGAAGTCTGGATTCGCACCGGCATTCAAGCGCGCCGCACTCGTAACGAGGGGCGCGTTCGCGCACTCGAGGCACTCCGGCTGGAGCGCGGCGCACGCCGCGACCGCACGGGCACGGTGAAGTTGCAGGCGCAGGACGCTGAACGTTCAGGCCGCCTGGTGGCGGAAGCGACCAACGTGAACTTCTCGTACGCCGACCGCATCATTGTGCGCGATTTCAACACTACGATAATGCGCGGCGATCGCGTCGGCCTGATCGGACCCAACGGTTCGGGCAAGACTACGCTGTTGCGGCTACTGCTCGGCCAGCTCGCCCCCGACTCTGGCAGTGTGCGGATCGGCACCGGACTCGAGCTCGCCTACTTCGACCAGCTTCGAGAGCAACTGGATCCGGACCGCAGCGTGTTCGAGAACGTGGCGGACGGAGCGGAGTTCGTGGACGTCGCAGGCGAGCGCAAGCACGTCCTCGGCTACCTGGAGGACTTTCTCTTTCCGCCTGATCGTTCTCGCGCACCCGTGCGCGCATTGTCCGGTGGTGAACGCAACAGGTTGCTTCTCGCACGCCTGTTCACGAGGCCGTTCAACCTGCTCGTGCTCGATGAACCCACCAACGATCTCGACATCGAGACGCTGGATCTGCTGGAGGACCTGCTCGTGAAATTCGGCGGTACGCTGATAGTCGTGAGTCATGATCGCCAGTTCCTGGACGACGTCGTGACAAGCACCCTCGTGTTCGAAGGAGCTGGACGCATCGCCGAGTACGCGGGCGGCTACACCGACTGGGTTCGACAGAAGCCGCACAGGACTGCTACGACGCAATCCACTTCCGCTCGTGCGGCTTTCACAGGTGCGGCTTCAAAGCGCGATTCATCACCATCCGCGCCGCGAAGGCGGAAACTCACATTCAAGGAAAAGAGTGAACTCGAGGCATTGCCCCAACGGATTGACGCGGGCGAGCGCGAACGAGACTCGCTTTATGCTTCGCTCGCGGATCCTGCCATCCTGCGCGACGGGTCAGCTGCCAGCGGCGCGAAGGCGCGCCTTGATGAACTCGAAGGCGAAATAGGCGCGATGATGGAACGATGGGAAGCTCTCGAGACTATCGCGCGCGATAGCTGAGCGCGAACGCGGTGTCGGTCGCTACGCTGCGACCGCTATCTCTTCCTGAAGCAGCCGCACCACACAGTATTCGTTGCACCGAATCCGGCGCGGACACCGGAAGCAGTCGCGCCTGATCTTTTCCGGGTACAGCGACCGGTCGCCGATCGCATAGCCTGCGTGCTGAAAGAATTTCGGCGTGAGGGTCAGCGCGAACAGCTCATCGACACCGCGCTTGCGAGCGAGCTTCTCGACCTCCGTCACGATGGCGGTACCGAGTCCCAGTCCGTGCGCGCCCCGTGCGACCGCGACGGACGCAACTTCGGCCAGCGATGGCGAATATTCCTTGAGCGCACCGCATGCCATGACTTTACCGATCGGATCAACGGCTACTACGAAATCGTGCAACGTCATGCATACCGACTCGGGCGACCGGTACAGCATGATCGCCTCCGCGGCGTAACCATTCACCAATGCCGCGATTCCCCCGACGTCGCCTTCACGGGCCGCGCGGAAGGTGATGACGCCGGTGATGTCGGACATCATCGGAGTACTTCCTCGAGGGATTCCAGTCCTTCCCTCAACTCCGCGCGCGTCATCGCTAGCGGAGGAAGCAGACGCAAGGTGTATTCTCCCGCCGATAGAATGAGCAGGCCTGCGTCCATTGCGCGCGCGACGACACCGGCCGCGGGTTCGACAACGTCCATGCCCCACATCAGTCCGATACCGCGAACGGCACGTGCCCTGCCCGTGCGTCGCATTATCGCCCGCAGCTCCTCGCCCATCCATGCGCCGTTCTCGCGAACCTGCTTGAGCAGCGACGGCTCGGCAATACGCTTCACGACATGCAATGCGACACTGGCGACGAATGGTCCACCCCCGAACGTCGTGCCATGATCGCCTGGACTCATCACTGACGCGACCTGATCCGTCATCATCACCACGCCCATCGGCAGACCACCGGCGATGGGTTTGGCGAGTGTGACCATGTCCGGCACGATGCCCGTCTGCTCGTACGCGAACAGCGTTCCCGTGCGGCCAAGCCCGCTCTGGATTTCGTCGAAGATGAGTGCGATTCGCCGCTCATGCGTCATTGCACGAAGCTCGGCCAGCAGTCCGCGGTCTATCACGCGAACGCCGCCCTCGCCCTGGACTGGTTCCACGATCACTGCGGCCACTGTGCCTGCGCCAAGCACTGCGTCGAGATCCTCGATGGTGCGCTCGGAGATGGACACACCGGGAGCGAGCGGCATGAATGGAGCCTGGTACGTCGCACGATCAGTTGCTGCGAGAGTCGCGAAAAGACGACCGTGAAAGGCACCGCGGAGCGAGATGATACCCGTCTTCTCCGGTGCGATGCTGCGTCCCAGTTTCCGTGCGAACTTGAACGCGCCCTCGTTCGCTTCCGCGCCGGAATTGCAGAAGAAGACCGACGAAGCGAAAGAATGATCGACGAGGAATTGCGCCAGCTCCTCGCCGGGCCGCGTACGGAACAGATTGGACGTGTGAATCAGTCCGGTCTGAAGCGCCTCCTCCATTGCTCCGCGAATTCCCGCATCGTTGTATCCGAACGCGTTCACGGCGATGCCGCTCGAGAAATCCAGATACGCCTTTCCGTTGGCATCGTACAGGTACATCCCGTCGCCACGAACCATCTCCACCGGTGGTCGTTTGTACGTACCCAGGATTGCGGGCTTTTGCAGAGCCGGCGCCGGTGAATTGTCGGAGACCTGCATCACCGGCAAAGTCATCGTCGTCACTTTGCGCCTACCGTTGCGAGTGTAATTGATGTTCCGCGCGCCGCGTCGCCGAGCGCGGCAATGTCCGCGATTCTCACCGAGCGTACGCCGCCGGCGAGCGCCGCATGTGCTGCTTCGAGCTTCGCGGCCATGCCGCCCCCTGCCACGCCCGACGCAATGAGAGCGCGTGCGTCGTCCACATCCATCTGCTGGATCAGCCTTCCCGATCCATCGAGCACGCCTTCGATGTCGGCCAGCAGCAGCAACTCGTCGGCGCCAAGCGCGACCGCTATCGCCGCAGCCGCATCGTCACCGTTGACGTTCAGTGCCGTTCCTGGAGATTCCGCGTTTGCGCCGACTGGAGACACTACAGGCAGGTAACCCGCGAGCCACAGACTCTCGATCAACGCCGCGTTGATACTCGCCGGCATCCCCACATAGCCGAACTCGGCGATCCCGAGCGGCTGCGCCGATATGAGCGACGCATCCTCGCCAGAGATACCGACCGCGAGTGCGCCTGCGGCGTTGAACAGCGATATCAGCCGCTTGTTCACTACCCCCGAAAGCACCATGCGGATTATTTCGAGATCTTCGGCAGTCGTCATGCGGCGACCGCCGGCAAAGCGCGGCTCGCCGCCCAGCTTGCGCTGCAGCGCCGATATCTCGTCGCCGCCACCGTGCACCACACACAGCGCTCCGCTTGCATTCCACGCCGCGGCTATCGCCGGCGCGAGAGCATCGGACGACTGTGCACGCCCGCCAAGCTTCACTACACGCTTCATGGGTTCCATCAGAGCGGAAGACCCGTTGTTTCCGGGAATCCGAACATCACGTTTGCGTTCTGCACTGCCTGGCCGGCCGCGCCCTTCACCAGGTTGTCGATCGCCGCGATCACGATGAGCGTCGGCGTGCGCACGTTCGCCGCGCACATCGCCGTGACGCGCACGACATTGCGCCTCACTACGTCCCGCAGCGTCGGCATTGTGTCGGTGACTTCGACGAACGGCTCGCGGTCGTACATCTCGTTCCAGAGCTTCAGCGGATTGGCGATCTGCTGCGTCACCGGCACGGTAATCGTGGCGAGAATTCCGCGCGCGACAGGCAGCAGGTGCGGCGTGAACAGGATGTCGGCGTCGGTCCCCAGCTCTGATATCGTTGCGCGCATCTCGTTCAGATGCCTGTGCTCGTTGCCTACACTGTACGCGCGAAAATCCTCGGCGATCTCCGCGAACATGAGCTCGGGCTTCGGATTGAATCCGGCGCCGGTCACGCCGCTGGCGGCGCTGACGTTGATCGTTGCGCCACTCTCCACCAGACCGCGCTGAAGCAGCGGTGCGAGTGCGATGAGAACGGCCGTCGGATAACATCCGGGATTCGCTACTACTCGTGCCGTCCGGACCTGCCCCCGATACAGCTCCGTGAGTCCGTACGGTACGCACCCTAGCTCGACTGGTACCGTCTCGTTGCCCGGGCGGTAGTCTGCCGACAGGTCCACAACCTTGGCTCCAGCGGCTGCGGCGGCCCTCACCCACTGGGCGGACGCACCATGCGGAAGCGCCGAGAAGACCAGGTCCGCGCTACCCAGCGGGGCGGCTTCGGTCGCGATCATTTCGACCTCGCGGCCGGCGACGCGGATCTTCTCCCCGGCCCTCGAGTTCGCAGATGCGAAGGCGAGTTCCATTGACGGGTGCCTGGCCACGAGCTCACAAAGCTCCCGGCCCGCATATCCCGAGGCGCCCAGTACGCCGACCGAAATATTATTCACCCGGAATGTATAAACAGTCAAAGTCCCTGTCGCAATGCCCTTGGATCAGTGATTCGGCGACCCGGTACCCAACGACGCCCGGGTCGCCCCCGTACGAGGGTCGAGACCCCCTTACAGGAGCAGTTTCCGCCGTGATCAACCGCATCCGTCCCTCCATGGTGCTGGCCGCCCTCGCGATCGCTCTTCCGTCCAGTCCCGCGACCTCGCACGCCCAGCGTCCGGGCAGGGTCGTGCCTTCACCGGAATCGGTCATCGGTTTCGTTCCGGGGACGGACCGCAAGCTCCCGGAATGGAAGCAGATCGTTGCGTACTTCCATGCTCTGGAGAAGGCGTCGCCAAGAATCCAGGTCCACACTCTTGGCCGGACGACGCTCGGTCGTCCGTTCCTCGCGGCCTTCATAGGCGACTCGACGACGATCGCCAATCTGGGACGCTATCGGAATTTCCAGCGGCTTCTGTCCGACCCGCGGCTGACGACCGACGGGCAGGTCTCGCAGATCCAGCGCGACGGCAAGCTCGTGGTCCTCGTAACCTCGAGTATCCATTCGACCGAGGTCGGCGGAATACTCACGCCGCTCCAGCTTGCGCAGAAGCTCGTCGCCGGCGAGGACGACGCGACCCGCGCCATCCGCCGCAATACCATCGTCATTCTCGTTCCGTCGCTCAATCCAGACGGAGTGGACATCGTCGGCGACTGGTACCGCAACTCGCTCGGCAAGCCGTGGGAAGGCACATCGCCACCAGTGCTCTACCACTACTACACGGGACACGACAACAACCGCGACTGGTACGCGTTCACGCAGGTCGAGACGCAGATGGTCATCGACTCGCTGTACAACCAGTGGCATCCTGCGATCGTCAACGACATTCACCAGCAGGGCTCCAACGGAACGCGAATCTTCATTCCGCCGTACATGGACCCGATCGAGCCGAATATCGATCCGATCCTCATCGCAGGCGTTGCGCAGATGGGAAAAGCAATGACGTGGCGCATGACGGCGGACGGCTTTACCGGAATCGCGAACAACACTTCGTACGACGCGTGGACTCCCGCGCGCGCATACCAGCACTACCATGGCGCGATCCGGATTCTCACGGAAACGGCGAGCGCTGCACTTGCTTCTCCGATCACGGTTGCATTCGACTCACTGCGGCCCGGCTACAACGTCGATCCCAAGGTCACCGGCGTCGACTTTCTCACCACATGGCCCGGCGGCAAATGGGCCATCGGTGACATCGTGAGATACCAGACCGCGGCGAGCATGTCACTACTCACGCAGGCTGCGATGGACCACGCGGAGTGGCTGCGAAGCTATTCTCAGGTCGAGCACAACGCGGTGATGGGAAACCACGCAGTCAGTCGCACCGATTGGCCCGCAACGATAATCATTCCTGACCAGCCGGCGCGCGATACAGCAATCAATGCAGCACTCCGCATACTTCAGCGCGGACAGGTGGAAGTGCGTCGCTCCGCTGGCGCCGTCACGGCTGGGGGAAAGCAGTATCCTGCGGGAAGCTACATCATCTACACCGCGCAGCCTTATGGAGCGTTCGCAAAAACGCTGCTCGAAGCACAGCACTATCCGAATCTGCGCGAATATCCGGGTGGTCCGCCCAAGCGTCCGTATGACGTGACCGCACACACGCTGCCCCTGCTGTATGGCTTCGGGGTGTCGTTGGTACACGACTCCGTTGCCACTGCGTCAACACTGCTCGCTCCCGTTCGCGCGACACCATGGGTCGCAACCGGCCTCACGAACGATCACTCCCGCCGAATTGCCATCTTCCGGAACTGGTCGCCCTCAATGGACGAAGGATGGACTCGGTGGGTATTCGACCAGTATCACATTCCCTTTACGGTCATCACGTCGAATGACGTTCGCGCGGGGAACCTCGGCGCGCGCTTCGATGCGATAGTGCTTCCAGATCAGAACGCTCGTCAGATCGCGGCTGGTTTGCGCGGCAACTATCCGGATTCACTGAAGGGCGGGCTTGGTGATGAAGGCGCGAAGCAGCTCGCTGCATTCGTGGACGGAGGCGGAACGCTGGTCGCATTCAACGAAGCGAGCATGTACGCCATCGAAGCCCTTTCACTACCGGTGAAGAACGCGCTCGC
>JALYYT010000157.1 GCA_030946285.1 Gemmatimonadota bacterium | reverse complement strand
ATGTCGAGCATGATGACGAGCGGCGATGCGGACAGCTGTCCTGCCAGCTCGCGCGGCGACGAAACCTTCACCGTGTCGCCGCGTCCTCGACGACGGGTCCCCGCGTTGCCTCGGCGGCACCGAGCACGGACTCGAGCCAATCGGTTACCGTGGCATTCGCGACTCGTTCCCGGAGCGAAACCATGCGTCGCCGACGCTCCGAGGCGTCCATGTCCAGAGCGATGGCGAGCAAATCGGAAAACGAGTCTATGAAGAACGGATTTACAAGCAACGCGTCGTTGAGCTCGCCCGCGGCGCCCGCAAACCTGCTGAGCACGAGCACGCCGTCCTCGTTCACGCGACAGGCGATGAATTCCTTCGCTACGAGATTCATTCCGTCCTGAAGCGATGAAACCACGCAGACGTCCGCTGCCCGATACACTGCCGCCAGAAGGTCGGCGTCGACATTTTCGTGTACAACCACGATCGGAGTCCACGTAGGCGTCCGGAACTCGTCGTTGAGCCGCCGGATCTCGTGGAGTACGTTGCGTTCAAGCCGGGCGTATGCGGGAATATCGGTGCGCGACGGAGTCGCCACGATCAGCATCGTGAACGTTTCACGTCGCTCGGGCGTTTCCGCCCACATGTGCTCCAGCGCGCGAAGCCGCCGCACGATCCCCTTCGTATAATCCATCCGATCGACGCTCACAACGAGCTGCCTGCAGCCAGGCGCGTAACGGTCGCGCAGCGTGTGTGCGAGATCATCGGTGTGCGGACGCGTCGCCATCCTTGTCCACTCCGCGACGTCAATGCTGATGGGAAAGGTGCCGACGTGCGTCTGATGACCGTTCAGGCGTATCACACGCTGGTCCTGGTCCACGTGCGCATCCGGTGTCGTTCGCCCAACGCACTCCATGAAATTGCAGGCAAACCCGTCGGCCTGGAATTCGATGAGGTCGTTGCCGAGCATCCCGAGCAGAATGGACGCCTGGACGCCGAGTGGAAGGACGGAGAATACGTCTGGCGGAGGAAACGGTATGTGCCAGAAATGATGAATCAGCGCATCCGGCACGTTATCCCTGATCGCGCGTGGTGCAAGAGCGAAGTGGTAGTCATGCACCCACACCATCGGCGCCGGCCCAACCCGCTCGGCTTCCTCGCATACAGCAGCGGCAAAGATGCGATTCGCCCTTTCGTAGCTCTCCCAGTCGCGCCGCCGGATGTCCACATTGCTGATGAACATGTGGCAGAGGGGCCAGAGCGCGCTGTTGGCGAATCCGAGATAGAAGCCCTCGACCTCGCGCTCCGACAGCCATACGCGCCTTAGCGTGTACGCCGGATCGTCCGGCGGCACGGAAAGCCGGCCGAAATCGTCCGCCACGGTCCTGTCCGCGCTTCCTGAGGCCCACGCCACCCACGTCCCATGTGTACGGCGCAGAATGGGATCGAGAGCGGACACCAGGCCACCCGCGGGAAGCCTTACCTCCGTGCCGTTCGAGCCATGCACGTGCTCGTAGGGTTCGCGATTGGAGACCAGGATGAGCGGTCGTTCGAGCAGCTCTGGAAAATTCACTTTCATTTGACATCTGGAGAGCACGCCCCATGCCGACGGAGAAGGTCCGCCGAAGTCCGTTACTCGGACGTCTGCTCTCTGCGTGACACTTCTGTGACGCCCTTGACACGCCGGATCGCGCGCAGGGTCTTGCGAAGATGGGGAAGATTTTCTACCTGCACTTCTATCATGCCAAATACGCGGCCGTCCTCGCTCTTCAGTTCGAAGCTGCGAATGTCGGTCTTGGTTTCGCTCACAGCTGTGGCGATGTCAGCGTAGAGACTGCGCCGGTCGCTTGCCTCGACGGCGAGACGTACGAGGAAGCGCTCACCCTGCACCTCCTGCCAGTCTATTTCAAGCCGTCGCTCCGGTTCATCGTCGAGCAGCATCAGATTCGGACAGTCGGCCCTGTGGATGCTCACGCCGCGACCGCGTGTGACGTATCCCGATACTGGGTCCCCAGGTACAGGCTGGCAGCACTGAGCGTATCGAACCAGCAACCCGTCGGCGCCCTGAATTCGCACGCCACGTCCGGTACCGCGCACGCGATCGACGAGCCGTTCGAGACGGTTCGGCTGCGGCGGCTCGAGGCCGGTGTCGATTTCCGGATGCAGGCTCCGGATGACATCGCGTCCACTGAATTCTCCCTGCGCGACAGCGCTCACCAGGTGCCCGCGGTCGGTCAGCTTAAGATTCTTCGCTGCCGTCTCCAGATCGTCATCGGTCGGCCTGGGAACACGGCGCCGCTTCGCTTCCTTGTCGATCATTTCGCGGCCAAGCTTGATGGAAGCCTTCTGTTCTTCCATGCGCAGTCGCTGCTTGATGCGGTGACGCGCCCTGCCGGTGCGTACATGCGCGAGCCAGTCGCGGTTCGGGCGCGCCGACGGCGACGCGATGATCTCGACCGTGTCGGAGTTCTTCAGCTCACGCGAGAGTGGCGCCATGCGCCCGTTGACGCGCGCGCCGTTGCAATGCAGGCCGACTTCCGTGTGAACTGCAAAGGCGAAATCAATCGGGGTCGCACCTTTCGGCAGCTGTATCACGTCACCCGTAGGCGTGAACACGAAGATCTCGTCCTGATATAGATCGAGCTTCAGGAACTCCAGGAACTCATCAGGTGTCTTGGCGTCGAGCTGCAGCTCCAGGATCTGCCGGAACCATTGAAGATGCCTGTCCAGCTCATCTGCATTGCGCGCATTCTCCTTGAAGCGCCAGTGAGCCGCGATTCCGTACTCAGCGGTTCGGTGCATTTCCCGAGTGCGGATCTGGATCTCGAAAAGCTGGCGACCCGGTCCGAAGACCGTGGTGTGAAGCGACTGATACCCGTTCGACTTCGGTTGCGCGATGTAGTCCTTGATGCGCTCCTGAACCGGCGTCCAGCCGTCGTGAATGACACCAAGCGCGTGGTAGCAGTCCGGGACCGTATTGACGAGCACGCGGATCGCAAGCAGATCGTAGATCTCCTCGTACGGCTTGTCACGGTTCAGCATCTTCTTGTAGATGGACCAGAGATGCTTCGGCCGTCCCGTTATCTCGACATCAACGATGCCGGCGCGCGCCATGTCCTTCGTTAGTGGCTCGCGCATCCGCTCGACCAGATCGTCGCGCTCCGCGCGTTTCTGTGCGACGAGCTTGGCGAGATTGCGGTACGCGTCGGTTTCGAGGTGCTTGAAGGCGAGATCCTCGAGCTCCCAGCGCACGCGCGCCATTCCGAAACGGTGAGCGAGCGGAGCGTAGAGATCGCGGGTCTCCTGCGCGATGCGTCGGCGTTTTTCTTCCGGAAGCGATTCCAGCGTGCGCATGTTGTGAAGACGGTCCGCGAGCTTGATGATGATCACGCGCGCGTCCTTCGCGATCGAAAGCAGGAGCTTGCGGTAGTTCTCGACCTGAGCCTCTCGCGGAGCGTGCGCGGGAAGGTGTTCGATCTTGGTCAGGCCGTCCACGATCGCGGCGACTTCCTTGCCGAACTCGGTCTCGATATCCGCGAGCGTGAAGCGCGTGTCCTCGATGACGTCGTGCACGAGACCCGCGACGACTGTGGTCGTATCCAGATTGAGTCCCGCCAGAATCTTGGCGACCGCCACGCAGTGGAGAACGTAGTCCTCGCCCGATCGCCGCTTCTGGCCACGGTGCGCCTCCTCGCTGAACCTGTATGCGCGCAGCAGCTGCTCCAGGTCGATCCGCTCCGGCAGGGGATCGGTGGAGAAATCCCAGCCCGGAATCGGACCGGCCCCGGGGACGATCTCCGGGGTGACTATGCTGATGGCCATCATTCAATATGACCCTATTGCGCTTGCCGGCAAACCACCGCCGGCACATGACGCATGTGCGGTCCAGCACACTCATCATCCAGTCAATGGCACTTCACCTCGCCAACGGCTAGGCCACGGTCTAAGCTGCGGCGCACCTGTGGCACAGGAAGCCGGACGGACAATTTCCCCGGCGTGCCCCCGTGTCAGGAAGTGAGGGACCCTCAGCGCAACCGAATCGAGCCATATGAGACCGGTGGCGTAGATGGCGCCCAGTAACCGCCCATGCCATCACACCAGGATCCCGCTTTCCGCAAAGCTGGTGTAGCGGCCGCGCCCGACGATCACATGGTCCAGCACGTCTATCCCCAGAAGCTTTCCCGCCGACACGAGCTGCGATGTAACCATCCGATCCTCGGCGGATGGGGTCGGGTCACCGGACGGGTGATTGTGCACCAGTATCACGGCGTATGCGTTTTCCGCGATCGCCTGCCGAAAGACCTCACGCGGATGGACAAGTGATGAATTCAGGATACCGCGTGTCACGAGGATATCGTTCTCGAGCCGATGCTGCGCGTCCAGCGTCGCGATTCGGAACTCCTCCACCGGCAGATCCTCCATCCGCACCGAGTACGCTTCGAACACGTCTCGTGCCTGTCGCATGGGGCGGCCGTGCTCCCGCTGCTCTGCCATCATGCGGCGCCCCAGCTCCAGCGCTGCGTGAACGACGATCGCCCGCGCCGGCCCGACGCCGGAAACCGATGTAAGTGCCGCGATGGGTCGCGCAGAGAGCCGTCGCAGTGATCCCTGCGACGAGGCGAGTACCTCGTGCGCAAGATCCAGGGCCGAACGTCCCTCCCCACCTGATCCGAACAGTATCGCGACGAGTTCCACAGCGCTCAGCGCCTGCGCTCCGTGTTGCCTGAGCCGCTCGCGCGGACGTTCTGTGACTGGAATTTCCCGAATCGCGATGGCCGGCATGATTGCTCCGTTGCTGGGTCACCCACGAGATAAACCGGAATCGCCGTCGCGCGGTCGCTCGCTTCCTTTTCGCTGGGGCAAATCGCTGCACGCACCGTGACCTGTCGGACGAAAAAGAGGCGAGCCCCTTGGACTCGCCTCTTCCCGACAACCCTTAGTGAAATTACGCCATCACCGCGCCGTGACATTTCTTGAACTTCTTCCCGGAACCGCACGGGCACGGGTCATTTCGTTTCACATTGGTCCAGTCCGAGCCGGCCGTAGCGCCGCCGGATGTGCCGGGCACGCCCGCCGGTGCAGCGGGCGTCAGACTCTTCTGCCGGCCGAGTCCGACGACGGCCGGTTCTGGCCGCGTGGTGGCCACGTCCTGCGTGGGTGTCTCGGCGGGCCCGATATCCATTTCCTCTTCGACGCCTGAAGCGTCCGAAGGGGGCGCAACGTCGTCCTCGAGAATTCCGAGGGCGTTGTAATGCCGCGACGGGCGCGGCTGCTGCGCCGGCGTCGCGAACGGCCCACTGGGATCGGAACCACCGCGCGGCGTATCCTGGGGTGGTGCTCCTTCGAACACGATCTGTGCGCGTGCAAATCGCTCCGTGAACGTGTGATGCACATCCTGCATGAGATCCACGAACATCGTATACGCTTCCTGCTTGTACTCCACGAGCGGATCCTGCTGTCCCCACGAACGGTAATGAATGGCGTTGCGCAGCTGATCCAGATCGTAAAGATGATCCTTCCACTTCTCGTCCAGCACGTTGAGCATCACGAGCGACAGCAACCGGCCGGCAAACTCGTTCAGCCCTGTCATCTTCGCCGAGAAGGCAGCGAGCGCTGCGCCAACCGCCGCCTGACGCGCCGACGGAATGCTGGTCGGATATTCGCCAGCCTTCTCGAATTGCGGGACGATCAGCATGTAACTCTGCTGCAGCTCCTGCCGAAGCAGCTCGAAGTCGAACACACCTTCTTCGGCGGTCTCCGCGAGAGCGCGCTCGACGCGCAGACCGACCGCCTTCTCGATCATGCGCTCGGCTTCGCCGCGCAGCTCCTCACCACCCTCGAGCGCGAATGAACGCAGCGAGTACACGACCTCCCGCTGCTGATTCATCACGTCATCGTATTCGAGCAGACGCTTTCGCGACTGGAAGTTCTGCAGCTCGACGCGTTTCTGTGCCTGCTCGATCGAGCGAGTGATGAGCGAGTGCGTGAGCACCTCACCCTCCTTCGCACCCATGGCGTCCATGAGCTTCGCGATACGGTCTGAACCGAAGAGCCGCATGAGATCGTCTTCGAGCGACAGGAAGAACTGCGACGCGCCCGGATCGCCCTGACGGCCCGCGCGCCCGCGCAACTGGCGGTCGATGCGCCGCGATTCGTGCCGCTCGGAGCCGATGATGTGAAGCCCGCCGATTTCCATCGTGTCGACGATCTTCCCTTCCTCGTCCTTCACCTGCGACGGCTTCGACTCGATGACACCCTGACCCAGCTTGATGTCGGTTCCGCGACCGGCCATGTTGGTCGCGATCGTCACGGCGCCCGGCTGACCGGCTTCCGCAACGATCTCGGCCTCACGCTGGTGATACTTGGCGTTGAGAACGTTGTGCGGTATTCCGGCTCGCTTGAACAGCTTCGAAAGCGTTTCGGACACATCAACGTTCACCGTGCCGACTAGCACCGGAAAGCCCAGCCCGTGCAGACGCTGCGTCTCCTCGGCGATCGCGTTGTACTTCTCGCGACGCGTCTTGAAGACGAGATCGTTTCGGTCGTCACGGATCACGGGCCGGTTCGTTGGCACGACCGCAACACCGAGCTTGTAGATCTGGTGAAACTCGGACTCCTCCGTCTCGGCCGTTCCCGTCATGCCGGCAAGCTTGTCGTACATGCGGAAGTAGTTCTGGATCGTGATGGTGGCGAGAGTCTGCGTCTCGCCCTTCACGCTCACAGCTTCCTTCGCTTCTACTGCCTGATGCAACCCTTCCGACCACCGGCGCCCTGGCATCGTGCGCCCGGTGAACTCGTCCACAATCAGGACTTCGCCTTCCTGCACGACGTAGTTGACGTCACGCTCGTACAGCGAGTGCGCGCGCAGGAGCTGGTGGATGATGTGAAGCTTTTCCGACTTTGCCGCGTACTCCGCGTTTATCCGGTTGCGGCGCTCGATGCGTTCGGCGGGAGAAAGCTCGTGCGCGTGATCAATCTCGTGCACCTGGAGCGAGATGTCGGGCAACACGAACTGGTCGTGATCGTTCGGCGACATGAAATCGATCCCGCGATCGGTCAGATGCACCTGATGCCCCTTCTCGTCGAGCACGAAGAGGAGATCGTCCTCGATGTCGCGCATCTCCTGACGGCTCGCGGTGACGCGACGGTCGGCAATGTGCTTGAGCTCGGTCTGCTGCACGAGCTGCTTGACGCCGGGCTCGTTCAGAAGCTTGAGGAGGCGCTTGTTCTTCGGCGAGCCGAGCTGGGCCTTGTACAGCAACACTCCGGCGCTGTCGGTATTGCCCTCGCGCAGGGCGCGCTCACCATCGGCTGCAAGGCTGTTGGCCAGCTCCGTCTGCATTCTGACGAGGCGGGCCACTGCGCCGTTGTTGAGCGCGTACTCCTCATCCACCTCGTTCCCCACGGGACCGGAGATGATGAGTGGCGTTCGCGCTTCGTCAATGAGAACCGAGTCCACTTCGTCAACGATCGCATACGAATGGGTCCGTTGCACGCGCTGATCGAGTGAGACGACCATGTTGTCGCGGAGATAATCGAAGCCGAACTCGTTGTTGGTACCGTAGGTGATGTCGCACTCGTACACGGCGCGGCGCTCGAAGCTGCCGGGCTCCGTGTCATCGAGGCAGCCTACCGTGAGTCCGAGGTACTCATAGACGTGTCCCATCCACTGCGAGTCGCGGCGGGCAAGGTACGAATTCACCGTGATGAGATGAGCGCCGTTCCCGGGAAGCGCATTGAGATAGAGTGGCAGCGTCGCGACCAGAGTCTTGCCCTCGCCCGTGGCCATCTCTGCGATGCGACCACGGTGGAGCTGGATTCCGCCCACCAGCTGCACGTCGTAGTGAACCATGTTCCAGACTTCGTCGTGGCCCGTGACCGATACCGTGGTGCCCAGAAGACGACGCGCAGCCTCGCGGACAGTGGCGAACGCTTCCGGGAGAATCTCTTCGAGCGTGCGAGCGACGGTGGCGCGCAGCTCTCCCTCGAGCCCGCCGCGCCCGTCGGACCCGCCGATCTCGTCGTCCAGCTTCTCGCGTTCGACAGCCGACGATGCGTTGTGCTTCTCTTCCTTCAGTGCCGCGATGCGCCGCTTGAGGTCGCCCGTCGCTTCATCCAGACGGCCGCGGAACTTCGCGGTCTGGCTGCGCAGCTCGTCCTCCGAAACCATCTGAAGACGCGCGTATTCCTCGTTGATCTGGTCGACCAGCGGCTGCACGCGCCTCCGCTCCCGGTCGTGCCGGGTGCCGAAGACACTCTTGATGATTCCCGTCACGTTCGCTGTCATTGATACAACCTTTCCGATTCGATTATCTCCGCGACCGCGTCCTGCACGAAGCCGCGCACCGAAAGTCCCGAGCGCGCACGCGCTCTCACTTCGGTTGATGAAACGTCGATCACGCGGCCGGCGAATTCACCATCGGACTTCCGCGCAAGAATTTCTATTTGAACGAGCGAACGGATGGTCTCCGGCTCGTGCCATTCCGAGAATCGCGACCAGGCATCTTCCCCGATCAGCAGGAACAATGCATCGTCCGGGAACTGGTCCACGAACGATTGTACGGTCGCAACCGTGTAAGATAACCCGGACCGGTCAATTTCGATCCGGCTGGCCTCGAAGACGGGACTCGACCTGACAGCTGCGGAGACCATTCGGTACCTGTGCTCCGCCGACGCAACGTGCGGCGTGCCGGTCTTGAGCGGCTGTTGCGCGGCGGGAACCCACACAACCCGATCGAGACCAAGACGCTCGGCGGCATCGACAGCCGCCAGATAGTGCCCTAGGTGCGGGGGGTCGAAGCTGCCACCGAAGACGCCGATCCGCACTGTTGGCGCACCTCCCGGTCGTTGGGGTAAGCCTTCACTGCGGCCGTGCAGAGGTCGGTCGCGTCGGCCGTGTACTTGATCGCCCTGTACGCGGCGAGAAGCTTCAAATACGCCAGTCGAGTGGCCGGCGCATTCGGATGCAGCTTGATCACGTCCTTCAGATAGATGATCGACGAGTCGTATGCCTTCCTCCGCAGATAGTGCTCGCCGACGTTCAGATCCTTGATCGCGAACATGTCGTCGAGCCGCGCGAGCGCGGTGTCAGCCTGGGGCACGAGCTTGGAATCGGGATAAAGCGATACCAGCGACTGGAACGTGTTCACTGCCGACTTGCCGTAGGTCGCATCGAGCTCAGGCCTGGACCACATCTTCGCGTACGAGCGCCCACCCTCGAGGAGGGAGAGTGGCGCCAGACTGTCGTCCGGAAAGGCGTCCGATATCCTCGTGAAGCTCTGGGCGGCGAGCAAATGATCGCCGTCCTTCTCCTGCGACTTGCCCAGGTAGAAGTAGGAGAGCGGCAGGAGCGCGTCGCGGGCTGGAAGATCGTGCGAAAGCTGCTCGAAGCCCTTTGCCGCGTCCGCGTAATTGTGCGCGTTGTACTCCTTGAGCGAAGCCGCGAAGAGCGACGCGGAACTCGCCGCATACACCTTGGGGTCGAATCCGCCATGGCACGCAGCCATGACCATGACCACGAGAACAGGCCCAGCCAACATTAGCGATCTGCGAACACGGTTCACGCTGTTGCTTCCCCGGCGCCGACCGACCCGCGCCCTATCGAGTAATATGTGAGCCCGACGCTTTTCATCTTCTGAGGGTCGTAAAGATTACGACCGTCAATCACGATCGGCCGCTTCAGGGTAGCCCTGACACGGCTGAAATCGGGATGCCGGTACTCATTCCAATCTGTCACAATCACGAGCGCGTCGGCGCCCTTGAGCGCATCATAACCCGTCTCCGCGTAGCTGATCCCATCATCGCAAAGCCGCCGCCGTGCTTCGGACATCGCTGCTGGATCATGAGCACAAACCGTCGCGCCCCAACCGAGCAGTTGCGCTATCAGAACCAGCGCCGGCGCTTCACGCATGTCGTCGGTGCCGGGCTTGAATGAAAGTCCCCACATCGCGATGTGTCGCCCTTCGAGTAATTTATCACCTTGTTGGCCTAAACCGTTACCGGTAGGCAGTTTATCGCCAGTACCATCAAGTTCTCCGTTAATTCCGAAGGCCTCGAGGATCTTGAAGCCAAGGCGCCGTTTCTGGCGATCGTTCGAGCTGTCTACGGCTGCAAGAATTGCGAGCGGCACTGAAGCACGGGCACCTGTTCGAACGAGCGCTTTCACATCCTTGGGAAAGCAGCTTCCGCCGTACCCTGGCCCCGGGAAGAGAAAGCTCGGGCCGATTCGCGTATCACTGCCCAGGCCGCGACGGACTTCGTCAACGTCGGCTCCTGTGGCCTCACACAGTGCGGCTATCTCGTTCATGAAGCTGATGCGCGTGGCGAGCATACCATTGGCCGCGTACTTGGTCATCTCCGCGGAGGCAATGTCCATGTAGATGACCGGGCGGCCGGTACGAACGAATGGTGCATAGAGCTCGCCCATGACCGTCCGCGCGTGGTCGGTTTCGACGCCGAGTACGACGCGGTCGGGGCGAAGAAAATCCTCGACTGCGGCACCTTCCTTCAGGAATTCCGGATTGCTGACAACGTGAAACGGGAACTTTGCGTGGCGACCGATTGCCTCCTTGACCAGTGGCGCCGTGCCGACGGGGACCGTCGACTTGGTTACGACCACGGTTTCTCGCGTCATGCAGCGACCAACGGTGTCGGCAACCGCCAGTACGTGGCTGAGGTCGGCGGACCCGTCCTCATCGGGCGGCGTTCCGACAGCGATGAAGACGACTTCCGCCGTCCGGATCGCCGCTCCGACATCGGTCGAGAACGTCAGCCTGCCGTCGCTCTGATTTCTTTCGACTATCGAGTCTAGTCCCGGCTCGAAGATCGGAATCTCGTTCTGCCGGAGCCGTCCGATCTTCGATTCGTCCAGATCGGCGCAGACGACCGAATTGCCAGTCTCGGCGAGACACGCGCCGGCGACCAGGCCCACGTAGCCCGTTCCGATTACAGCGATGTTCATGCGGTGCTATGCAGCGTTCAGGATAGCGGGACGATGCGGCCCGACTTTGAGATCATCCCCTTGGTCGCGTTTCGCGCATCCACCACCACCGGCGCCATGTTCACGACACGCTGGTAATCCACGGAATCGTGATCGGTAACGATGACGACGGCATCGGACTCGCGGAGCACTGCGTCGGTCAGATCCACTCCCGTGAAGGTGTGGCCGTCTTCGCGAAAAGTGGGAACGTGCGGGTCGTGGAAATTGACTGTCGCGCCGCTTGCTTCGAGCAGCCGGATGACGTCCAGCGCAGGGCTCTCACGCATGTCGTCGATGTTCTTCTTGTATGCGACGCCCAGCACCAGCACCTGACTCC
>JALYYT010000187.1 GCA_030946285.1 Gemmatimonadota bacterium | reverse complement strand
CGGCACCCCGGGGCAGGGAGCGCTGCTGCGCAACGGCCTGGTGCTGGCGATCGAGCCCATGATCACCGAGGGTGCGTGGGAAGTCGCAACCCTCGAGGACGGCTGGACGGTCGTAACCGAGGATGGTAAACTAGCGGCGCACTTCGAGCATACGATCGCGATCACGGACGACGGTCCGAAGATCCTGACGTTGCGGGACGTCGCCGAGCACCCGGACGTAGCTCGCTATCGTCCTTCCGAAGAGGTCGCGGCCTAATGGCACCCGGCCGCACCCGCCACCAAGCAAGAGCAGCATCATGAAAGTTCGACCCTCCGTCAAGCGCATCTGCGACGCCTGCAAGATCATCCGCCGCGAAGGCAAAGTGCGCGTGATCTGCAGCGTCAATCCGAAGCATAAGCAGGTTCAAGGATAATGGCTCGTATCTCAGGCATCGATCTGCCGCGCGACAAGCGCGTCGAGATCGGACTCACCGCCATCTTCGGCATCGGTCTGCCGACGTCCAAGAGGATCCTCGCGCAGTCGGGCATCAGCCCCGACACGCGCGTCAAGGACCTCACGACCGAGGACGAGCACCGGCTGCGCGAGATCGTCGATCAGCTCAAAGTCGAGGGCGACCTGCGGCGAGAGATCGCTTCGAACATCAAGCGGCTGACCGATATCGGGTGCTATCGCGGGCTTCGGCATCGGCGCGGGCTTCCGGTTCGCGGGCAGCGGACGAAGACCAACGCGCGTACGCGGAAGGGTCCGAAGCGCACGGTGGCCGGCAAGAAGAAGGCTGCGACCAAGAAGTAATATCGTGGCGGGTCGCGAGAGCGGCGCATCACGATGACGGGCACGCGAGCCCCGGACGTCCTGTCCGGGGCTCGCTGCGTCTTCACATCGCTCTCGCCCATCCTGGGCTTCGCTCGTTCAGAGCGCCCGTCATGGTGGTGCGCCGCTCCCGCGACCAGGCGAGATGAGTCTACGAGCACAGCGAAAATTCGGCGAATGCGATCTCCGTGTCACCCTGAGCTTGTCGAAGGGTGCGCCACGATCGTGCGGACGTGGCGGAGGCGTGACACGCAGGCTCGAAACTTTCGTCATGGGCGAGGACGGGATCGGTGGACTGTCGGAGGCGCTCTACCGTGTGAGCACGGTACGGTACATGCCGTGTGCGGACGTGACGGCGTTCCCGCGTTTCGCGGAGCTCCCGACCATGAGCTCGATCCTGAAAGTCGAACCGAACGACGGCACTGCGTGGTATGCCGAGGTACTGTCCAATGCGCAGGGCGACGGGCGTTTTTGGGGGACACGGGACCCGTATCGCTGCTGCGCCCTTTTTGCGTCGTCGGTGTACTGGTTCGACGTCCGCGATCCCCGTTCGGTCGTCGGCTACCGCGCGAATTACTCCGATTGGGAACCCGTCTTCTTTGCGCGGTCGCACGACCTGCTCTTGGTTTGTTCGGATCCGATCGCTGCGTACGGCGCCGATGGACATCGCTGGACCACCGGGCGCCTCGCATTCGACGGGATTGAGCACGTGGTCATCGATGGGGATGTCATTCGGGGTATCGCGGACACGTATCCCGAGGGATCACTCCCCTTCGAAGTCGATCTCGCAACCGGCCGCCACAGGGGCGGCTTCCCAGGGTGGGATTTCCGGGAAAAATGATTCGATGTGTGACCGGTTAGACTGCGATACCGGTCCCGTTGTTGCCTGTGTCGAAGGAGATATAGATTCCGTCAACGAGCTTGTCTTCGTCGGGGTCGTCCGGTTCGTCAAAGCGAACTAGCAGGCCGATCCAATCGTTGTCCTGGTTAAATGCATTCAATCCGTCCATTGCGTTCGCTACCGCGGCACCTACGAAGTCGTCCGACATATTGAACCGCAATAAGAAGTCGTCATCAGCGTCACGCGGGTTAAGGTTAGTGTTTACACCGGGATTAATGTTCGAATTTACCCTTGGGTTAATCTCACGGTTTACGCGCGGGTCGAGATTGCCATTCAGGTTGGGGTTCAGATTAGGATTCTGTCGCGGGTCTCGATCTTCCACAAGAAATCTCCGCTAGCTCGGTATTTCCAGGCGCCTTCCGCGACCTTCGATCACGCAGCTGTCGAAGACGTGAGACGCGGCGGCGATGTCCCACAGGCCGATGCCCAGTGATTCGAACAGGGTGATTTGATCGTCCGCCGTTCGGCCGAGAGCGTGGCCGGCGATGATGTCGCTCAGGTGCGTTGCGTGGTCCCACGACCAGTGGGCCGTTTCATTTGCCGCGCGCAAATCGCCTGATTCCACCTTTGCTTGGGCGATGTCTTCGACTGCGACGACTGCTGCGCGCGTGACGGTTTCGATGTCGATCTCTTGCGCGTTTGCGCGGTTCGAGCCGGCGGCGTTGACGTGGGTGCCTTCGCGTAGCCAGGCGCCTTCGAGGACCGG
>JALYYT010000180.1 GCA_030946285.1 Gemmatimonadota bacterium | reverse complement strand
CTCGAGGAGCGATCGCTCCCGGGCCGTGGCGGTCTCCGAGACGACTCTTTCGACCGTGCTGTCCGGCTCGGCGGCGAACGTCACGAAATGGCCGCGGCGAGCGAGTGCGTGCGCGGCGGCGGCGAATGCGCGCGCCGAGCCCGACCACTCTCGTCCGGAATGAAGGAAGAGATACCGCATGTCAGCCGAGCAGCGTGACGGGACTCACGACTGCATCCGGGGATGGACGGACATCGGAATGCTGCGAGGAACGGAATTGCATGTCGTAAAGTCTGGAGTATGCGCCACCACGGCCTCGCAGTTCATCGTGCGTGCCACGTTCGATTATGCGCCCTCTGTCGAGCACCAGAATCTGGCTGGCGTGCTGTACCGTGGAAAGCCGGTGGGCGATCACGAAGACCGTGCGGCCCTCGAGCAGCCGGTCGATCGCGGCCTGCACCAGTCGCTCCGATTCCGTATCGAGCGCTGAAGTCGCCTCGTCGAGAATGAGTACCGGCGGGTCGAGTAGAAGCGCTCGCGCTATTGCAATCCGCTGCCTCTGGCCACCGGACAGCCGGGTGCCGCGCTCACCCAGAATCGTCGAATAGCCCTCCGGGAGGCCGGCGATGAAATCATGTGCATTCGCTGCGCGCGCAGCTGTCTCGATCTCTGCGTCCGAGTATCTGGCCGCGGAACCGTACGCGAGATTGTTGCGTACGGTATCGTGGAACAGCACCGTGTCCTGGCTGACTATGCCTATGAGCGAGCGCAGCGAGTCGAGCGTCAAGGTGCGCGTATCGGTGCCGTCGATGGTGATTCGGCCGGCGCTGGGCTCGTAGAAGCGGGGAATGAGATCAACGAGCGTGGTCTTTCCCGCTCCGCTGGCGCCGACGAGTGCGACGACATCACCCCGCCGAGCGCAGAAGGAGACGTCCTCGAGTACTGCGACGTGCTCGCCGCCATCTGGGCGGTCGTAACCGAAGCCCACGTGCTCGAAGCAGAGCTCGCGAGTGAGCGCGGGAATTCGCGCGGTCCCGGTATCGCGTTCCTGTTCCGACGGCGTATCCAGAATATCAAACAGGCGCTCCGCCGAAGCGAGCGACGACTGCGCTGTCGCGCGCACTGCGGTGAGTTGCTTGAGCGGCTGCAGCAGCCTGAGGACAAACACGAGGAACGTTATGAGGTCCGCGCCAGTGAGCGAACCTTCCACCAGCACCTGACGCGCCCCGACCCAGAGAACGGCCACCGCGATGAGCATTCCGACGACTTCAGTGACCGGAGGCGCAAGGAACGACAGCTTGGTGAGTCGTACCGTTGTTCTCGCGTAAGTGTCGCTCGCGTCGGTGAACCGATCTTCCTCGAACTGCTCGGCGCCGAACGACTTCACCAGCCTGATTCCGGACACGGTTTCCTGCAGCACGCTCGCCATCTCGCCATGCTGGTTGCCGCGACGCCGGTTCCCGCGGCGCAGCTTCCTGAGCAGGGGCTGCAGCACCAGGCTGAGGATCGGCACGATGCCGAGCGCCATCAGCGAGAGCTTCCACGAGATGTCGAACAGGAACAAGATCGTGGCAACGATCAGCGCGAGCGCCTGGAGAGACTGCGTCACGATCTGCGTCAGGACGAGCCGGGTCTCGAATGTGTCGTTCAGAACTCGAGATATGATCTGACCCGACTTGGTGCGTGTGAAGTAGGTGAGATGCAGTCGCGCGAGATGCCGGTACACCGTGTTGCGCAGGTCACGAGTGACATACTCCTGCAGCTCCGCGCCGAACTGCCCGCTCACCCAGACGAGGAAATTCTTCGCGACCACGACGAGCATCACGACCAGTATGACGTTGCGGAGCGACGTCATCTTGTCGCCATTTACCATCAACTGGCCGACCGTTGCGTGCAGCAGACTCGACACCCACCCAGCCTTGATGTCGAGCGCAGGGCGGTCGAAGAGCGTGTTGAGAAATGGAATGAGCAGAGCGACGGAGAACGCGTCCAGCAGCGCGGCGCCGATGTTCGTAAGCATCGCGCCCACCAGTCGCGCAATGTGCGGTCGAACGAACGGGAACAGACGCCGGTAAATGGCGAGGCCCGCGCCCAGATTGGTGCTTGGCGTCGGAAGCTGTTGCGACTGCGGAGTCTGCGCGGGTTCTGCGGTCGTCGCCACTACCGTCGGGGCGTCAGGAGGGCTAGCGGAAGAATTACTTCCTCCGGAGAAACGCCGCCGTGCAGGAACGACCCGCGGTAGCGGCTCTGATATTCACGAAGCTTGGTGGGATACACGAAGAAGCAATCATTGCGCGCCAGCAGCGTATTCGCACTTGTCCCGCGACGAGGCAGGCGAAGTACATCGGGGTCGGTGAACGTAAGCGCCTGTTCCGGGTTCTCCGCGCGCAGATCCTCGCCGAACTTGTAGCGAAGATTGGCGCTCGCATCGCGCTTAGCGAAAACCGTCGCGGGTGTGTTGCAGTGAATGGAACCGTGATCGGTGGTGAGCAGCACGGACACCTTGCGCGCGGATGCTTCCCGCAGCAGCGAGAGCAGCGCAGATCGCTCGAACCACTGCCGGGTCAGCCGGCGCAACGCGATCTCGTCTCGCGCAACCTCATAGAGAATCTGGGACTCGCTTCGTCCGTGAGTGAGCAGATCAACGAAGTTGAAGACGAAAGCGCTCACGCCGTCCGGTGCGATCGCCGTGCCCATGTGACGCTCCAGGTCGTCCGACCCAGCAGCGGTCGAGATCTTCTGGTACCGCACGTTGGTATCGCCGCGCAGATCGCGCAGATGCGCGTCGAGAAGTTCGCGCTCGTGCGAGTTGAGCGACTCATCGTCCTGCGCCCCCCACCAGTCGGGAAAGCGCGACGCGATTTCGGCAGGAAAGAGCCCGCTGAACAGCGAGTTCCTCGAATAGGGAGTCGCAGTGGGCAGGACGGCGTAGTAGTGCGTGGTCTCGACTTCGAAATAGGGTGCCAGCAACGGCTCGAGAATTCGCCACTGATCCAGGCGCAGGCAGTCGATGACGATGAACACGGCGGCGCGCTCACGGTCGAGAAT
>JALYYT010000170.1 GCA_030946285.1 Gemmatimonadota bacterium | reverse complement strand
TGGTAGACGCGCCCCTTCGGCGGAGCCGGCGCTTCGGCCCGCTCGTCCGTTCCGTCGAGGTTGGAGGAATAGATCTGCGGTGTCTTGGGTCGCGATGACACGTAGGCGATCCGGGAACCGTCGGGGCTGAGGATCGGCTCGTCGGCGTCGAACGAGTGGTTGATCGGAAGGTATTTCAACGTCCCGGTACTGTCTGGACGCACCTCGACGAGTGTGGTTCTGGACTCACCGCCATTCGCATAGATGACGTACTTGTCATCGGGCGAGAAGATCGGAGTGATGTTCAGACCGCGGGGTGTGGCCGCAACCGGACGCGACTTGCCCGTCGTGAAATCGACGATCGCGATCTGAGTGCCTGCGTCGGTCATCTCGCTGTACACGATCTCGCGGCCGTCACGACGCCAGGCCGGCGACATCGCCTTGGCGCCAGGCGCCGACTTCGTGACCGCATGATCGTTCGCACCATCGAAATCCACGACTCGTACTTCTCCGCCTGATACATATGCGACTCTGGACTGCGCTATTCCCCGATGTCCTGTCATCCACTGCTCCACCTCATCGGAGACACCGTGCAATGCCCAGCGTCTAGCCACGGCTATGGAATCACGAGCGTACGCAGCTCGAGCCAGGGCAGCAGCCTGCACACTGGCGCGCAGCGCTTCGTCGCGAGCGCCTTCGTCGGTGACAGTCGCGATTTCCGAGAGTGCATCGCGGGTCATGGTCTGTCGCTGCTCGACCTGATCGGCGTACTCCTTCTTCGCCTTGTCGTTTCTCAACCTGGGCGGCTTCTTGGCCAGTTCCGCTTGCAGCGAGTCGCGTAGTCCTTCTGCGCGTGCCAGCCGCGCGTGGCGCGAGTCGTAGCGTGCATTGAATGCGCTGTTCAAAGAGTCCACGATCGCCTGATCGTGTTTCGCCGGAACGATCGGAAGCGGGAAGTCGCGCTCCTGGCGAACGGCGCTCGTGAGTGGATCGAGGAGTGAAACCTTCACGCCCTGAGGCGTGGCGACCGCTTTCACGACCGCCGCGCTCTTCAGTGTTTGAGCCGCGTCAACGATCTGTACGCGATCGCCGTTCGCAAGGTCACGCGAGATGATTGTCTGTGCGGAATCCGTGTCGGTCCCCTCGAGTGGGAGCACCACCGCGCGAACCAGCGAACTGTTTACGGAAGCCGCTGCCCGTGTCGAATGAGCGCGCGAATGCGTGGACGTGGACTTCTGCCCGATGATTGATGCCGCCGGGATGAAGAGCAACCCGATACAGAGAGAGCTACGGTGCAGCATTGACGAACCTCCAAAAGGTGCGCTGTCGAACCTGTTCGGAGCTCATTCAGGTTCGGTGGGAGCAACACGCCGCCGCGCGTGTTCCTCTAGGACGAGCCGCCCCAGCGTAGGTAATGGGAATTTTTCATTCAGGGACAAAGAGACAACTGTCCGCCAGAATATGTGTACGCAGCGTACAGACGAGCGAAAACAGTTTACTCCAAACCGGACGAAAGGAACGAAAGGAACTCGTTCGGACTCCGGGTGAGTCCTGCGAACGTACGTACGGTCTTTCCGTCCGAATCCACGATCGCGTACAGAGGGAGAGCGATGGTTCCGAAGCGGCGCTGCTGCATTGCCTGCTGGCGTTCATACATATCGCCGTCGCCGTCCGTGTACAGACGGGCGAGCACAAAACGATCCAGTGCGACCTTTATTTCGGGGCGGGAAAATATATTCGCTTCCATCCATCGGCAATTCGTGCAAGTGTATCCCGTAAAATCGATGAAGACGCGTTTATTTTCCCGTTTCGCCAGAGCCAAAGCGGCCGGCAGATCGTTGAGTCGCCAGTCGAGCTCGGCGGGCACATCAGCGGCGTTCACGGCCGGCGGCTGGCCTCCAACGGGCGGAAGAAACGACTCCAGTGTGCCGAGCGTACTCCCTCCCAGTCCTGTGGCGAGCCACATCCCAAGCGCGAGAAACACAAGCGCTGGCGCACCCCGCGCGGCGCTGATCTCAGGGAGCCCGTTGTTCGAACGTTTCTGGCGACTCTCCGGCGGTGGAGCGGGATCGTGCGGTAGCCTGAACGCTCCGAGCAGGTAGAAGGTGACTATCAGGGAAATCGCGACCCATATGGCGAGGACGACATCGTGCGTAAACATGTTCCAGTGCCACACGAGATCCGCGTTCGACACGAACTTGGCCACTGCGGCCAGCTCGATGAAGCCCATTACGACCTTGATGCGGTTGAGCCATTCCCCCGATCGGGGAAGGCTGTTGATCAAGCGAGGCATCGATGCGAGAACCAGAAATGGAATCGCGAAAACGATCGCATAAACCAGCATTCCGACAACGGGGCGCTGCCACTGTCCCTGCGACGCAGCGACGAGCAGTGTTCCGATGAACGGTGCGGTGCAGGTAAAGCTGGTGAGTGTGAACAGCACCCCCATAACCAGCGCACCGCCGGTGTCGGACATTTGCCCGCTGCGAGTGGCTGAGTCGAGTCGGCCGAGCACTGAAGACGACACGCCAATCTGATAGAAGCCAAGCAGGTTTAGGGCGAGCGCGAGGAAAAGCGCGGCGATCGCAAGGTTGACCCATGGATTCGCCGCGAACCGCATCAGCCCAGCGGCGCCTACGAGAGCCGCGACTCCGACACCAAGCAGGGTGAACGTCACGACAATACCGAGCCCGAATACAGCTACCGCTGCGATCGCCCTCCGACGGCCAGAACCGGCGTGCCGAAGAAAATACGAGACCGTGATCGGCACCATGGGAAACACGCATGGCGTGAGCAACGAGAGAGCGCCCGCAGTGGCCGCGAGCGATAGAAACGCCGCACTTATTCCAGCGTTACCCATGATATCTCACGCGCCGGCCCGGGTTGTTGTGCACGCTCGTGCTATGTTCGGCGCGCTGGTACCGCGGCCGCAAGACGCGCAGTCTGGGCCGGATAGCAGAGCGAATCATTGCACACCTGATAACGCACATTGATGCGAACCGAATCGCCTGGAGTCACCGGCGACGCCGCACGTACGGGGACGACAAACTCGATGTCCTTCGTGTGTTCCTCGACCTTCATTTGGAAGGCGTCGTCGTACGTGACGATCGGCGCGGCGACTGCCGTGGGCTTCCCTGCTCCGACGAACGGCTGTCCGTTCGGGACCGTAATGCGCGTTGCAATCGGTCCGCCTGCTGGCTGAGTCGTGGAGTAGATGTGCCACCCCGTATTGATTCGCCCGTGGATTCGCACACTGGCAGGACTGGCTGTGATCGGCGCCGCGAGCGGGTCAATTGTCCACGTGACAGGGGGGGCCTTCGAGACCGCAGCCGTCGACGTGGACGCCGATTGGGCATCTGGAGACCGGGTGCATCCTGTGGCGGCGGCCAAGAGCAGTACGAGTGGAACCGCAAATTGCGTCTTCATGGGCTGAAATCGAAATATAGGCCCGGGGGACCTCCTGGCCGGTCACCCACCAACGCAAGACAGGGGGCGTCATCATCGGTGTTCATCGACGATGACGCCCCCGTCAGCCGTGATCTATCTGCCAAGGTCCGAAGCTGCTCGGTCAACCAGGGCTGCTTCGGCGCTCAGGGCTGCGGCGACACGGTTGAGCTCCGTGGCGGCCAGCGGCCAGTCCTTCTGCTCGATTGCCTCCCTTACTCCTGGAATGGTCTTGACGCCGTAACCCGTGTAGTATCCCGGCGCATAAAGCAGATGCCTGAACCAGGGACGATTCCGAAGCCCGGTACTCGACAGGAGCAGGCGCTCGCTTTGAATCAGATCGGCGTTCAGCTTGAGGAAACTGGTTGTCGCCGGTCCATCCATGGCACTCGCGAACGCCTTCTGGTATTTCCGCGACGCGCGCGTCAATGCGTCGGCCGCGCTATCGAGCGGCGCGAAATCGAGTTCGGGCACCGCGGATTCCGCACTCGGGGCATTGAGCGGATGTCGTGGGTCATTGGTGAGCGCGAAGCCGCTATCTGTCAGCTCGCGGTTGTGCTCAACGACAGAGGACGCCATCCCGCTGCGCAACGAGCGCAACTCGCTCACGTATCGAGTCACAGTCTCCGCCAAGTCCGTGAAGTCGTACGGAATCACGTCCGCGTCCGCGAGACGCATCACGGCGGTACCCGTGGTCTGGGCGAGCGCCCGCCCGTAGACGAATGAGGTATCGGAGAAATGCGTGTACCAGTAGAAGTCGTCGTAAATCGAATGGTAGATACCTCCCTCGTCCTCCCCGCCGAATCCCAGATTCATTGAAGGAACGCCCACGTGCTGGAGAAACGCGGTGTAGTCGGATCCCGATCCAAGCGCTCCGATGTGCAGATCCTCACGCGTACGGACTTCGTTACGGTTCGCCGCAGTCGCTCGCTCGACCTGACGCGCGCGCAACCGTCGCTCGACCGTAGCGCCAGTCTCGGGATCGGTGATGTCGCGCATCACGCCATTGATGAATTTTTCAAGAACGTGCGATCCGCTGACCTCGAGAAATCCGCGGCCGTTCGTGTCACTGTTCAGGTAAGCGACAGCATGCTTCGCGAGATCATCCGCGTGTGTTTCGGCCCATTCCGTTGAACCGAGCAGTCCCGGCTCCTCTCCGTCCCACGCGGCGTAGATGATCGTGCGGCGCGGCTTCCAGCCCTGCTTCACCAGGCGCCCGAGAGCGCGCATTTCCTCGAGTAAGGCGACCTGGCCCGAAATGGGATCTTCTGCGCCGTTCACCCAGGCGTCGTGGTGATTCCCCCGGATAACCCATTCATCGGGCGCCGTGCTTCCAGGGATCGTCCCAATGACGTCGTAGACAGGCTTGACGTCCCAATTCGACTTCACCACGAGATGTACGCGGGCCGGCCCAGGTCCAAGCTTGTAAGTGATGGGCAATGCGCCGCGCCACCCTGATGGCGCCGCTTCGCCACCAATTGCCGCGAGCAGTGGCCGTGCATCGCCGTAGGAAATAGGCAGCACCGGAATTCGGGTCAACGTCGTGACGTCCTTCAGCGCGAGACGCTTTGCACCCTTTGTGGCGCCAACGCCGGGCGTGAGCGGGTCGCCCGGGTAGGTGGGCATGTCCATCACGCTGCCACGCTGCACGCCTTCTGCGGGACGCAATGCGCCGTTGGGGAACACATCGCCCTGGGAATATCCGTCGTCACCGGGATCAGAATAGATGAGGCAACCGATTGCGCCGTGTTCGGCCGCGACCTTTGGCTTGATGCCACGCCATGACTGCCCATAACGCGCTATGACTATCGCACCCTTGACGGAAATTCCGCGACGCTCGAGGGCTTCATAGTCCGCCGGAATTCCGTAGTTCACGTAGACGAGCGGACCGGTGACGTCACCGTCCTTCGAGTACGCGTTGTACGTGGGAAGTTGTTCCGACTTCTGCCCGGACGTCGGATCAACGGCCAGAGCCGGCTCTTCCAGGCGTGCCTTGAACCGCGTCGGAGCCACGAGCTCCACCAGACGCTCCTTCGGAGTCGGAAACAATACGTCGAATTGCTCGATGTGTGCGGTCCAGCCGGCATCGGTGAACTGCTTGAGGAGCCACTGCGCGTTCTGACGGTCGTAAGGCGAACCCACATGATGCGGTCGCGCGGAAAGAATCTTCATGTCCGCGCGCATGCGTGACGGATCAGGCATGGCGCGAAATCTGTTTTCCCAGTCGCGCTCCACCTGAGCGCTCGCATGCGTGAAGCCGAGGATGTCCGCGGATGCCGCCGGTGCTGCGGCGACGAGAGGCACCGCGAGCACTCCGCAGAGTGACGCGAGCAACGGGGTATTGGAGAAGCGCATGTAACCTCACGACTGTAAATGACGGCGCGATGAATCTGCTCGCCGAATATACGGATTGAGAGCCACCATCGTGAAGCCTGCTATCTTGCCAGACAATGAAGGAACAACCGGTTCGTTTTGGCGGCCCCCTTCCGGGCGGAACGCTGCCCGTGGATCAGGCGATCCCGGAACTGCGCGAGGCTCTCCACGCCGGATCCTGCGCAGTACTGCAGGCCCCGGCCGGCGCCGGCAAGACCACGCACGTGCCAATCGCACTGCTGCATGAACGATGGCTTGGCGGCTCGAAGATACTGATGCTCGAGCCGCGGCGGATTGCGGCGCGCGCCGTCACGCACCGCATGGCACACCTGCTCGGTGAGCGAATAGGCGAAACAGTCGGATATCGCGTGAAGCGCGACACGAAAGTCGGGCCTCGAACTCGTATCGAAGTGGTGACCGAAGGCGTGCTCACGCGAATGGTGCAAAATGATCCGACTCTCGATGGGATTGGCCTCGTCATCTTCGACGAGTTTCACGAGCGCAGCATCCACGCGGATGCGGGTCTCGCACTGACGCTGTACTCGCAGCGCATACTGCGTCCGGAGTTGCGAATTCTCGTCATGTCGGCGACCCTCGATGGCGGCCGTGTCGCCGCGCTGCTCGGTGGCGCGCCGGTGATCACGAGTGAAGGCCGCACCTATCCGGTCGAGATCAGCTACAGCGCGAGACCGGACGCACGGGCGATCCCTGCCGCTGTGGCCTCGACCGTGATGCGTGCGCTCGATGAGCAGGACGGCGACGTCCTGGTATTTCTGCCCGGCGGTGCGGAAATACGCAGAACCGCTATCGAGCTGGAAGGGCGCCTGCCGGAACGAGTTCGCGTCGAACGACTTTACGGAGATCTGACACAGCAGTCACAGGATGACGCTATCGCGCCAGCGCCGCCCGGCTGGCGCAAGGTCGTCCTGTCCACTCCTATTGCAGAGACCAGCCTTACAATAGAAGGCGTTACCTCAGTGGTGGACTCCGGACTCGCTCGCGCGCCGCAATTCTCTCCGCGAACGGGGATGACGCGACTCGAAACCGTGCGAATTTCCAGGTCCTCGGCGAACCAGCGAGCGGGTCGTGCCGGGCGCACGCGCGCGGGCAAGTGCTACCGGCTCTGGCCGGAGCTGGAGAATGCACATCTCCAGGAGCATGCAGGCGCAGAGATTCTTCAGGCAGACCTCGCACCGCTGGTGCTGGAACTGGCTGTCGCCGGAGTGGTGGATCCGCACGACCTTGCGTGGCTCGATCTTCCCCCTGCAGCGGCGTGGGCGCAGGCGACCGAGCTCCTGGTGCAGCTCGGCGCTCTCTCCGAGTCCGGTAAAGCGACAGCGCACGGCCGCTCACTCGCTGCCTTACCCGCTCATCCGCGGATCGCTCACATGCTTGTAGCGTCGCGAGATCTCGGCGCGCTTCCGCTCGCATGCGACATCGCTGCGCTACTCGCAGAGCGCGATCCAGTTCGCGGATCGAACGGTCCACCTGACGCCGACATCGAAATCCGACTGGAACTTCTTCGCGCTTCGGAGACTGACGTGCGTTCGGCCGGTGCAGTCGTGGATGCCGGGCTGGTACGCCGGATACGCGTCGAGAGCTCCGCACTCCGCAAGGAACTGCATGCGACGCAAGGTGGGTCGAAGGACAGTGTGAGTGCGGGGGTGATACTCGCGCTCGCATACCCGGACCGCATTGCACAGTCGCGCCGTGGCGCTTCGGAGGGAAGGTTTCTACTCAGAAACGGCGCAGGCGCTATTCTGACGCACCCTCAGGGACTTTCGGCAGCGGAGTTCATCGTGGCGGCGGAACTCGATGGAGACGCCCGTGACAGCCGCGTCTTTCTTGGAGCGGCAATCAGTCGTGCCGAGCTGCAGGAACACATTGCCGATCAGATCACCATCGAGAAAGTCGTCGAGTGGGACGACCGGGCGAAGGTAGTTCGCGCCCTGTCACGATCACGCATCGGTGCCATCGTACTTCGCGAGGCGTCCTGGCCGGGTGCCGATCCGGAGGCTATCGTCGCGCTTCTCGGTGAGGTCGTTCGCAAGGAAGGGATCGCGGCTCTCGCGTGGAGCGACGAAGCGCGCGCGACGCGTGCGAGAATGGCGTTCATGCATCTGCTTGACGAAACGTGGCCCGACGTTTCGGATCAAAGCCTCGACACACGATTCGACGAATGGCTGCACCCGGTTCTGCGCGGTAGAACATCCACACGCGATCTGGGCGATGATCTGAGCAGCGCGCTTCTCTCGCTTCTCAATTGGAGACAACGCGCGGAGCTGGACCGACTCGCGCCCGTTTGGTACGTCGCTCCGACGGGAACGAGAGTCCGGATTGACTATGGAGATCCAGTTGCGCCGAGTATCTCTGTGAGATTGCAGGAGATGTTCGGCGTTAGCGACACGCCGGACGTAGGCGGAGGCAGGGTAACCCTTACGGTCCACCTCCTTTCTCCGGCGCGACAACCCGTGCAGGTCACTCGTGATCTCGGAGGATTCTGGGCGGCAAGCTACTTCGAGGTACGGAAGCAATTACGCGGGCGCTACCCGAAGCACGTCTGGCCGGACGATCCCGCATCCGCAAGTCCGACGACTCGCGCCAAACCACGCGGACAATAGTCTCGGCCCAGCTTCACCCTGTAGTCAATCAGCTCGCGCGCGCGGCGTCGGTTGCAGCTTGCGCTTCGGCCAGATCGACCATGGACTTGCCCTCGAAGTAATTCACTACGGGGAGCCGCTCAACATTGTCCAGGCGACGGAGCACCTTTCGCATACGCTCGGCCTGTTCGGCGATTGCCGCACCGGCGTACCGCGAATCGGGCGACGCTTCCTCTGACGCCGCGAGCATCTGGGCTTCCAGCATGACACTGGCGAGAGCGTTGTTGAGCTCATGTCGCAGGCCCGTAGTGAGCTGCTGCATCGATCGGGCGCGCTCCGCTCGCTGATGCGACATCTCGCCACGAAAGGCGATGAGCGAGACTGCGAGCAGGAAGCATCCGACGAGAACGAGACCAATGTAGAGCGACATGCCGGCTGTGCGTACGGCCGTCGGGACCAACCGGCCTTCGAGATCCGGACGAAGTACAGTATGGATAGTGAAGCTTCCCGGTCCGGACTGAAGCGTGTACGAGCCCCTGTAACCGCCGGCGAACCATCGCGGAGAAGCGTACAGCAGAGTGCCATCCGCGGCTACGATGCGAACTCCGATCATCGCATAGTTGAGCTGGCGATTTGCCGCCAGAACCGGCTGGTCCATGTTCCAGGTCGCCCCCGCGAACGACGGCGGCAGCAGCGGCACCGTTTCCATCGTCTCACTCATCGCACGCCTGAAATTCGTCGCGCGCGACTGTGTGACGACGTATATGTACTGATGACCTGTCGCGTCAGCGACCGCGGCGACTGCTACGATGATCGGAGCATGCCCACCCAGGGCAAGAATCATGGGTGCGCGGGACGCGGTGCGCGCTCGATCGAAGATCGTGTCCGCCACCAGGCCGGCGAAAGCGGCATCCTTCATCGCTCCGACCCCTTCGAATCGACCCGTTCTCGCGTCGATCCGCATGTAACCGCGCAGCGAATCCAATCCGTAATGCTCGGCACTGTATAGCGAGTCGGCCCTGCTGGCAAACGCCGACAGTGCCGGTGCCGTTCCTTTCACCACCACGGTTCCCATCAGTGGTCCGAAAAGCTTCGCGCGAAATTCGGCGGAACGCCTGATCGCCTCCGAGCCGAGCATTCGACCCGCGGTTGTCGCGTAGTCACGCAGAGTCTGCGACGTGGTCGCCTCGAGTGCCGCGTTTGCCTGGCGGACTGCGCCGGCCAGGATCGCGCAGACAGCCGTCGCGCCGATGAGGCATGCGACGACGAGAGCGATCCGCCAGGAGCGCGGCGGCGAAGGATGAGGAAACATTTCTGGACGCGGTGGGTTGGCTCAAGACGAGTGTAGCGGCACAATGTCACCCACATGGCGTTCTCTCTTCCGGGCTTGCAGCGGCCGGCCGCTGGCGTCAGGTACCGACGAGGCTGTAAAGAAGCAATCCGAGTACGATGGCCGTAACTACGACGTATGTGCCGTCATGCTGCTTGAAGAACGCGACCAGGGACAATGCAACGCGTGTTATCGGTGTTGCGATCAGCAATAGCAGTCCGAACTGAATTATCCCTGTCGCGTCGCCTCGAGCGGCGCTTTTCGTCACCTCGCCGACAGACTTGAGCGACTCGGGCTGCCCGTGGAACACATGATAGTCGGCGAGGGTGGCTCCGTGGCCAAACAGGAATACCAGGCCTCCCATCGCGGTTACGACAGCGGCGAGTATCACGCCCCAGCGCAACAGATTCCCGATGAACTGTTCCACATGCTCGTCGCTCCACTTTCCCGTTTTCCATAGTGGGGCGCTCATATCCCGCCTCGCAGTCCCTTGTACGCCATCTCCAGCGCGAGAAAGACTATGACTACCGTGAAGATGGTGCGGAGCGCTTTTACCTGTGCGCCAGCGAGGACGCGAGCGCCGGTCAGCGCACCGGCAAGAACGCCGAGCATCACGGGAAATGCGAGCACCGGATCTATGTATCCGCGATGGAGATACACGCCAGCACTTGCTGCCGCCGTGACGCCGATCATGAAGTTGCTTGTCGTCGTGGACACCTTGAACGGAAGGCGCATCGCCTGATCCATCGCCAGCACTTTCACCGCCCCGGAGCCAATACCGAGAAGGCCGGAAAGAATGCCCGCGGCGAACATGAGCGAGAATCCGGTGGGCACGTTGTGCACCGTGTAGGCCTGCATTCCCTGTGGCGTGGGATACGTGCCATCCATACGAAGCCGCGTTCCCCACTTGTCAGGCGGACCATCTGTGGCGTGCTCCTCTCGCGGGCGGAAGGAGCGATACGCCGAGTACATCAGAACGAGAGAGAAAATGACCGCAAGCGCGTTCGTCGTTATGAAACCGGCGATGTACGCTCCCGCGAGTGCGCCAAAGGTCGTGGCGACTTCGAGGAACATCCCGATGCGAATGTTGGTGTATCCCTCGCGCACATACGCCGCGGCAGCTCCTGACGAAGTGGCGATCACGGAGATGAGCGAAGCGCCGATTGCGTAGCGGATGTCCACGCCAAAGGCGAGCGTCAGCATCGGCACGATGATCATTCCACCGCCGAGCCCCGTAAGCGCGCCGAGCATGCCCGCGGCGAACGAGCCAACGGCGACCAGGCCGGTCATCACAAGAATGCTCATCGGAAATCGAGTCTCATTGGAATCGTAGATTAGCCACTGCGTGGCACTACCGCCACCAGCACTGGCCCACGGCATCGATCCGCGGTCCCGGACAGACGCGATACCGAACCCGTATGGTAGCGACGCACCGTGTTCAGAGTAGCGATGCCGCCTCGACCGGAAAGCGTGCTCGAGGTTCGAGGGCCATCTGGCGCCGTATGCGCTGGCTTGGCACCGTCGCGAAACGCAAGAATACTTGCGGATTACGTCGATCGGCAATTCGGGAGCAAGAAGCTACAATCGCCTAAACGCTGACATTGTAATACTTTAGGGGCGATCACGCTGATTGGCGCGTGCGTTGCTAGGTTTGTCTCACGCCGATGCCTTCACAGCCGAGTCGTTCACAGCCGGTGCCTCCATCGCGGGCAAAACTTTTCGACGTGAGTCAAACGATGCAGAAACGAGGCGGGTTCACACTGATCGAAATCATGATCGTAGTCGTGATCATCGCCATTCTGGCGGCTATCGGGATCGCGAAGTACAGCGTGGTCAAGCAGCAGGCTTATCTGGCGACGGTCAAGCACGACCTGAAAAACCTCGCAATATCCGAGGAGGCCTTCGCGTCGTCGAACGGCGGCGTCTACTTCTCGCATACCTACACCGACCCAGCCGACTCGGCGAATACGTTCGGTGTATCGCAAGGCGTGGCAGTCGTCGTGACCGGAAACGGTCAGGCTGGATGGAGCGCAACTGCGACGCACACGAACGCGCCCGGACACAACTGCTCCGTATTCGTTGGTATGGCTGCAGTCCCGCCAGCGACCGCGGACGGCGCGCCAGCCTGCAACTGATACCAGCGCACAGCGTCAGAGCGTCAGAGCGTCAGAGCGTCAGAGCATTAGAGCGTCAGAGCATTAGAGCGATCGCAACATGATCCTGTCGGTCTGCAGGTCGTCGCCGAGCACAAAAGGCTGCGAACCGAGATCGACGAAGCCGGACTTGCGATAAAAGGCGATCGCGCGCGGATTGCGTTCCCACACACCAAGCCATACGGCTGCGAAGCCGCGGTCCGAACTCGCGACGATGCACTCGCGCATGAGAGCCTGCGCGATCCCCGTCCCGTGGTGCGCGGATTCAACGTAGAAACGTTGAATCTCAATGGCAGGAGCGGAGATTGCGCGCGGTGGGTCACTCGACTCCATCAGCTGCGCGTAGCCGACAAGTTGCGTCCCGGAATGTACAAGAAGTGCAAGACAGCTCGGATCGCGCAGTTCCGCGCGCTGCCGTTGTTCGTTGAAGTGGAGCGCGACATACGCATCCATGTCTTCCGAGGTGTTGTCACAGCCGAACGTCTCGCGAAAAGTTCGCGCTGCGAATGTCGCCAGCGAAGCCGCGTCGACTTCGGCAGCAGTCGTTATGAATATTCCCGGCGGCGCCAATTCAGCGCGAGCCTTACCTGTAGTTCCCGAACTGCAGCTCGACGCCGAAATCTCCGGCGCGAAGAATACCCATGGCCGCCTGCAGGTCATCGCGAGACGGCGACGTCACACGCACCTGATCTGCCTGGATCGCCGCCTGCATCTTGCTGATCTTTGCTTCCTTGATGGCCGCGGCGACCTTCTTTGCCGTGTCGCTGTCAAGCGCGGTCTTCAGCTTTATTTCGCAGCGAACCGTGTCTCCGCCCGCGGGCTTGATCTCTCCGATATCGAGATTCTTCACGGGGACGCCTCTCTTGATCAGCTTGCTCCAGAGCACGTCCGTAAGGGCCTTCATCTGATATTCGCTGTCGGCTACGAGAACCAGCATCTCCTCGGCGCGCTTGAACTCGATGGTGGACTTCGATCCCTTGAAATCGTACCGCTGTGCAATCTCCTTTTGAGACTGATTCACCGCGTTGTCCACTTCCTGCATGTCAACGCCAGTAGTCACATCGAACGAATTGAGCTGTGCCATTGTCGGTTTGAAAGTTTCAGGGTACGTCGGCCGCGATCGCGGTAACGTCGGCCTGGCCGTAGCCGGCACTGATAATCTCGTCGAAACGGTTCGCGATGGCAGGAAGCACATGAAGATTGCCCCCGGCGGCGGCGGCGCTTTCCAGCATCAGCCGGATATCCTTCCGTGCTGCACTGAGTTCAAAAGCGGCCGGAGTGAATTCTCCGCTCGCCATAGCCGGCCCGCGGGTCGCGATCTGTTTTGCCGGATTCAGAGCTTCGAGGATCGGGATCACATCGGCCGCGACAATGCCGAGGGAGCGGGCGAGCGAGAGAACGTCGGCAACTCCGCTCATCACGAACATCATCATCATGTTGCCAAAAAGTTTGTAGGCAGCTGCGAGATCAGGACGCTCCCCCACGTATCTCACTGTGCCAGTCATCGCTTCCAGTTCCTGACGAACCTGCGCGAACACGTCCTGCGGACCGGCCACGAAGATGGACCCGGTGGCGGCCAGCGCGTTCGCCGGGCCCATGAATACGGGACAGTGCAGAAAGGCCACTCCGCGTTGGCGCATTCTTCCAGCGCGTTCGACCGTTGAGTGAGTAGCGGTCGTGGAATGATCCATCACGATCGCGCCCGGCATCAATTCAGGGACGATGACTTCGAGAACTTGGTCTACCGAAGCGTCGTCGAGGAGCGACAGGTGCACACGAGAGGCACCCCGGACTGCGGACGCAGCATCCGGAGCTACGCTTGCCCCACGCTGTCCAAGGGGCAGTGCCCGCGCCGCTGTACGATTCCACACTGTAACCTTCTCACCGTGCTCCAGCATCCGGATCACGAATGCGGTTCCCATCAACCCGGTTCCAAGAAAAGCTTTCATGGATTGAAAGCTAGCCAGAAGGACTCCGTGAAACGACGGGGCTGAACAACCGTTCCTCCCTGCCCACACCATGCCTATGCCACGGCATGGCGCAGTCTGGAACGGAACAAGGGATGATGCACTGGATAATGTGCTCCGGTTTATCGGTTTGCTGTATGTGAGTATGGCTCGCAATTCGCGGTGGCGGTCGTGTCAGGGCGCCCCGAAGACAACTTCGAGGTGATATTGGGCATTCCAGGTACAGTATTCATGTCGAGAGCAGTGCCGCGCTGGATGTCTTGTTCGTACCGGAAGCAATGACGCTGGAGCGTCAGGGCGGCACGCGTGACGTGGCCGACGCTCATGGAAAGAAGTGGCGCGTGAGAGAGATGGACATGGCGGAATCTGACGGGTCGGCGACTCGCAGATCCCTGATCGCTCTGAACGACATGGTCATTCGCCGCTTCTGGACATTCCCGGCTGGTTGGCGCGATCTGAGTGACCGGGCACTGCTCGCACTCATCAACGGGCCTGCGCAGCCGCATCCTGACTCGGAATCGGAGTAGCGGCGATTCCCGCGGCCCGGGAAAAAAAGACACCGGCACGTTCGCCGGTGTCTTTTTCTGTCTCCACCACCACCGGACAGCTGCTATTTGAGCCGCGGTTCGGTTGTGCGAGGAGCCTTCACGCAGGCGGGCCAGGTGGTCGGCATGCGATAGCGTCCCGTTGCGGCGTTTGGTGGCTGCTGTGCCATGCGTGCAGCTTCCGCCGCCAGGTCAACGCGTTCTCGAGTGATCATCGTCGGATCCTCGGATGCGAGATACGCGAGCATTGCGGTGAGTGTCGCGTTCGCCTTGAGATCGTCAAAGACGATCTTGTCGAAGGTGTCGCGCTGCGTGTGCCACGTGTAGTTGCCGTAGTCCCAGCCGAGCGCACCGAGTCCGAATGCAGGAAGTCCGTTGCAACCGAATGAGAAATCATCGCTTCCGCCGCCGGCCGGGAAACCGGGGCCATTGAACTTGACCTGTTCCTGAAATACTGTAGGCAGTTTTGACATCCACTGGGTAATGTGCACCGCTGCGTTCGGAAGTCCCGCGCCTCCCATGCGTACGACTCGGCCAGTTCCATTGTCCTGGTTGAACAGTGCCTGCAGCCCCTTCAGAACTTCCGGGTGATCCTCGGTGAAGGCCTTGGAGCCCACCTCTCCCTCTTCCTCACCACTCCAGTGGCCTACGAGAATGGTGCGCTTCGGATGCGGGTAGACCTGCTTCAGGATTCGCATCGCCTCGAGCATCGTTATCGTTCCGGTGCCGTTGTCCGTCGCGCCCGAAGAGCCATCCCACGAGTCGAAGTGCGCGGAGAGCATGACATATTCGTTTGGCTTCTCGGAGCCGCGAATTTCCGCGATCGTGTTGAACACGGGTTGCTCCCCGAGAAGATCCGCATCCAGGTTCAACCGAATACGCGGATTCTGCCGGTTTTCGGTAAGACGAAATACCAGGCCATAGTCTTCGCAGCTCAGCGCCACGACGGGAGCCCTGGTGTTGTAGGTCTCGAATACTTCAATAGTGCCCCACGCGTCTTTCGGTCGGGAAGTGATGACTCCGGCCACGCCCGCTTCCTCGAGCCGATTGCCAAGCTCTCCGCCGCCGAGCGCCAGACTGTAACCTGTGCCCCGCACGTCTCGTCCGCCCCACTCGCGTATGACCTGCGCGCGGAGACTGTCCATTCGTGCACGGGAATCCGGCGTGGCGTTTGTGGCCCAGTCCTCACGAGGGCGGCAAGTTGGCTGAGGAGCCGACACGAGGATGAACTTGCCGCGGGCGTTCGGCAGCCATTTCACGAACTCGGTGCTGTCGGCGAATCGCGGAAGTATGATCGTCGTTGTGGTCAGATCCTTCGTGCCTGTGCCGGGGCTGTAGCCTACCATCATCCCTTCAAGAGATCGCACCCGCGGCTCGATGAGATCGATGTGCGAATAGCCACGCCGCCAGCCGCGCCAGGTTCCGTACTGTTCGTTGCGCGCCGGAATCCCCCACGACTTGTATGTCTTCACGAGCCAGTCATTGGCACCGCGCAGCTCCGCAGTACCCTGCAGTCGCGGGCCCACCGAATCGAAGAGCGCCTGTGAGAGCTGGTAGACGTGCGAGCTGTCCATCCCCAAGGACCAGATGCGCTTGATCGTTGAATCATCCGTCGGGAGGGATTGCGCGTGCACGGTTGCAGGCGGGGCCACCATGGGCACCGTCGCCAATGCGCCGAATAGAAGTGTCTTGCGAAGCATTCATGTCCCAGCTGGAGTGAGCATGCCGGCGACGGCCAACCAAGCGGCCACGCGCGCGAAAGTACACCGGGCGCCTGGAGGCGGCCGGACCCGTGATAATTACGCGTCAGAGAGGGGTAACGTGGAAGTAGCGCGCGGAAGCCCCGTAAAACGCGCCAACGCGATATCCCGATCCTGCGCTGCCCGGGCGCCGCCGGGGCTGTTCGGCTCCCAAGCCGCCATGCGCGGGATTCGGTATGTTGAAGCACACTTCAGCCCGACATCAATGACCCGTTTACCAGCATCAGTACATCGCTCGCTCGACATGGTCGCAGTCGTCGGCTTTCTTGCTATGCCGGTCCTGCTGCGGCTCAGCGGGCCTCCGGCGCTCCTCTCGTACGCGCTCGCGGCCATCCACCTGTCGATCACGCTAGCGACGAAGTTTCCGGATACCGGGCATCGGCCGATCCCACTCAGGGCCCATGGAGTCATAGAGCTCGTCGTTGGCGTTGGACTCATCGCGCTTCCATTTGCGCTGGGCTGGACCGACAACGCGCGGAACTACTATGTGGTGGTCGGGATAATCCTGCTCATTGTGTGGGCGGTCTCCAATTACGGACGCCAGTACGGCGCCGAGCGAGCCCAGAAGGCGCATGCCGATGCAGACAGGGGGTAGATGAGGTATCTGCTGCTTTATTGTGCACTCGTTCCGTTAACGCTCGCATGTGGCCGGGACGCGGCTGGCACTGATCACGGTCCATCGGGCGGCAACACCACGAGCGCCGCTCTTCCGCGCATCGACACGAGCCGCGCCGCGACGCCCGCTCCCGGTGTTGCGGACGAAGGTCCCATCATGGTCGGGGATCATTCGGTGATTCGCACAGAGGCAGTTGGGCCGTTGAGGGTCGGGGAATGGCGACGCGTGGTAATGTCGTTTGTGTACGCTGTGAGTGCACGAGCAGGCCGCGACAGCGAGGATATCATTGTCGTCAAGGGAATCGGGAAGGACACGTTGACCCTGACCCTCGAAAACGATACGCTCCGCCGCGTGTTCGTCACCCACACAGGACCGCGAACCGCCAGCGGGATCGGTGTGGGAAGTCCGTTCGACCTGGTGAAGCAGCAGCCGGCGTCGAAGACCGTGAAATACGGCGCCGGAGAGGTCACGACCGTCGGAGCGCTGTGCGGAGTAGAGTTCGCGACCGATTCGCTCGCCTTGAGCTTCGATAGCGCGGCGCAACGACGGGCGCGAGCTTCGCCCGCCGTGCGCGCTATTTCAATCGGTTACTGCAAGAAGTAACTGTCGGGCGGCGAGCTATTTGTCGAGCTATTTGTCGAGCTACTTGTCGAGCGACTTCATGTCGATGACGAAACGGTAGCGAACGTCGCCCTTCACCGTACGCTCGTACGCAGTCTCGATTTCCTGAATCGGAATCATTTCGACGTCGGACGTAATTCCCTTCGACGCGCAGTAGTCAAGCATTTCCTGCGTCTCCTCGATTCCACCGATGAGAGAGCCTGCGAGTTCGCGACCGTTCATGATGAGCGAGAAGGCGGCGACGGCTGCGGGGTCGGGCGACGCTCCGACCAGGACCATCACGCCGTGGCGCTTGAGCAGTGTCAGTTCCGAGTTGAGATCGTGGGGCGCTGATACAGTGTCGATTATGAAATCGAGCTTGCCCGCGAGTGGCGCGAGATTGGCGGGATCGCGCGTCAAGACAAAATCGTGCGCGCCGAGCCGCCGCGCGTCCTTTTCCTTGGAGGGCGAGGTGCTGAGAACGGTTACGTGCGCGCCCATCGCCGCGGCGAGCTTGACCGCCATGTGCCCGAGCCCACCGAGTCCGACGACGGCGACCTTCTTGCCGGGCCCGACGTCGAAGCGGCGAAGCGGCGAATAGGTGGTGATTCCTGCGCAGAGCAGCGGGGCGACACCTTCGAGCGGAAGGTTGTCGGGGACGCGGAGCACGTAATTCTCGTCGACCACGATCTGGGAGGAATAACCTCCGTATGTCGGGGTCTTGAGATCGCTCTCCGTGCTGTTGTAGGTCATGACCAGATGACGCTCGCAGTATTGTTCCTCCGCGCTCTTGCAACTGTCGCACTCGCGGCACGAATCGACGAAGCATCCGACACCGGCAAGATCACCCTCTGCGAACTTCGTCACTTCGGAGCCGACTCGCGTTACTTTGCCCACGATCTCGTGACCGGGCACGAGTGGGTAGCTCGACCCGCCCCATTCACCGCGTGCCGTGTGGATGTCGCTGTGACAGATGCCGCAGAACATTATCTCGATAACGACATCATGCGGCCGCGGGTCACGGCGATCGAACGAAAAGGGCTCGAATCCGGTCGTCGGGCTCTTTGTGGCATAGCTGCGCGTGGGAAGCATTCTGGTGTCCTGCTGTTGAGTGGAGGGAGTGGGGGGATCGATTGTCCTGCGGAGCAGCGTTTGACAAGTCGCGTTCACCCGCGAAAATTAGCAGCGGTCGCGATGAAGCGACACACTTCCGGAAACCGCATGCGTTTCATACGCCTTCGTCGAGTTGAGCGCCCGATTGCTGCGCTGCTGTGTGCAATTCCCATGCTTGCCCACGCGCAGAAACCCCTCGCACCCAACCAGCAACTGTTGCACGATGTTTACAAGCAACTGATCGAGACGAACACGATGGATACCGTCGGATCGGTGACCAAGGCCGTGGACGAAATGGCGTCGCGCTTCAGGGCGGGCGGCTTTCCGGAGCGCGACATTCACGTACTGGCTCCGGCGGGTCACCCGACGAAGGCGAACCTGGTCGTCCGATACCGCGGAACCGGAAGCAACGAGAAGCCACTCCTGCTCCTCGCCCACCTCGACGTTGTCGCGGCCCTCCGATCAGACTGGAGTATTGATCCGTTCCTGCTCACGGAGAAGGACGGATACTACTACGGTCGCGGGACCAGTGACGACAAGGCGATGGCGGCGATATTCGTCGCCAACCTGCTCCGGGACAAGGCGGCCGGCTGGAAACCGAAGCGCGACGTCATACTGGCGCTCACGGCGGACGAGGAAGGAGGAAACGCAAACGGTGTGGACTGGCTCGTCCAGAATCATCGTGACCTGATCGACGCAGCGTATGCGCTGAACGAGGGTGGCGGGGGGGCGCTAAGGGACGGAAAACCGTTCTCCAACAGCGTGCAGGCCGCTGAGAAGGTTCCGGTCAACTTCACGATAACAACGCTTAATCGCGGAGGCCACTCATCGGTACCTCGCCCGGACAATG